>JABUFC010000030.1 GCA_013314715.1 Bacteroidales bacterium
GCATCAATCCATGTGTTGTTGATAGATAAGCCCACATAAGCATAAGGTTCTGTAGTAACGGTTAAAGTAGGTGTTCCAACCGGTACAGAATTTAGATAAGAGGCCGATAAGGGTGTTGGTATGCCCATATATGGTAATAACGATGGGTCGCCCATTAAATGATACATTTCCCAATAATAAACATTGTTTGATCCCGATTGTTCTACGGCTAAATTGCCTCCATAATTGATTTGTGCAGCCGATACAAACCATTCGTTAGTTGGTTCTCCTTGAGAGTGGAATAAACGATCGTAAAAACCAAGTTTGGTTGCATCGTAGGTAGGATTTGCTGTTATAGATTTAACACCGGTTGAGTAATAGAAATCTTCGTTCCAATAAGAATAATCGGATGCTCCAATATAAGCAATTGCTCCTTTATTGGCAGCGCGAAGTATAGCTTCGCCAAAACACTCCGTTTCGTCAAATTTATTACTTTGACAACAGTTGCCTATCAAAAGCCCATATTTATGTGCATTGGTAAAGTTTGGAATATCGCTGGTAGAGACACTCGGATCAGACCATCCCGATGGGCCACAATGTGCAGTATAATTACCAAAGCCCACACCATCACTAATATTTTGCTTAATAGCAGGAGCAGCTTGAGAGCTATTAGAAGTAATGGGCGAGCCACTACCATATAAATAAGTATAGGGCGAAATACCATTACTCGTATTAGTATAATATTGATTAGCATAATTTATCTGACCATTGCCATAGGTAGGAGCATTGCTTGCATCAACACCGGCTATCATAACAGCATATTGTAAATACGAAGGGTCAGGCATTTGGTATTGTTCATATTCCAATATTTTATCTAAAATTGCTTGGAGCTGAGTTGTAGATGTTGCCGACATGCGTCCAATATACATATCGGGTATAATATCGTTGCTTCCGTTCATAGTGCCATAATAAGTATCGGTTGGATGTGATCCTGTTGTTCCAGAAAATGTTGGTACTTGAGTAATATCACCAACTAACAGCAAATAACTGGGAGCAGGATTTTGAGGCGTCCCATTGGTATATTGCGTAGTAATGTAATTTTTAATAGCTGTGGTTGTAGTACCAATAACATCGGTATAAGCAACCGTTACTTTATAACCCTGACGAGTTTTTAATTGAATAAAAGGTTGCAAGGTGGTTTCGAACATACGAGCACTAATAATTAAATACGAAATTGGATATTGGGTAATTTGATCTTTAAGCACATCAGACGAATAATTGATAACGGTATTTTTTAGTTGATTTTCGAAAACCGGAGAGAAATATTTTTTCTTAATCTTTTGTGTTTTAACATAATTTGCATTTTTAAAATGAATGCTAAATTGAATATTTTTAAAAATTTTAATCGTATTGGAAACAGGATTATACTGCACGGGCGAAATAACAAGGCGAGCTAACCGAGCCGAGCGTGCAATACCTGATTCTTGAACTTCAACCAAGGGTGTCGCTATAAAATCGTCGGTGCTATATGCTTCCATGTTTTTGATAAAAGCAACCGAATTCGGATCTTGGTCTTTACGCAACGATGGCTGCATAGGAATAATAGGGTTTATAAAACCTGATTCGTTCAGGTTAATAATCTCCTCGTCGAAACTTAAAATACTTACTTCTACCTGAGCATCCATGGGGATTTCGATTAGTTGCTTATACGAAGGCAATGCCGGAAAACCTATTTTACCGATAGGAATAAAATTTTCAGCTTCCAATTCGGTGTAGAGTTGACCTTTTTTAAGGTTTTCTTTAATTTTTATTTCGTTGATACTAAAAGAAAAATCAACCCCATCAAAGGCTTGTTGTTTAATGGTAAGTCCTTTTTTTTCGGCTAATTTTATAGTTTTTTCACTGATAGAAAAAGCCATATTCATTGCCAAAATAAACACAAAAAGTAAAAATCCGATTTTCATATAAATTATTTTAAAACGTTTTAGTAATGACGTAAAGATAAATATAATAGTTGCTTATTAATATGATAAAAAATTATTTTTTTAATATGGCTTCAATTTCATTTACTTTATGAGTTGGAATGTAATTATCGTATGTTAAACATACCATAGTACTTGTTTCTATAGCTGTTTTTATTATTTTTTGCCAATATACTTCATTTATATTTGAAATTGAGTCGGGTTTAATTCCTAAAAGTCTGATAGCATAAGCAATTCCAGCCATAAAAGCATCACCTGCTCCAACAGTACTAACTGGTTTTATTTTGTTTACTTTAAATTCGTATATTTTATTAGGTGTATATAATAGTACTGGCTTAGAAGCTCTTGTTAATATAAGATATTTTCCGCCTATTTGTTTAAAGATTTTGAAAATTTCATCAATATGATGAGTTTTCCATATAATTTCACAATCTTCGATAGAAGCTTTGGTAATATGTGAATATTTAATATTTTCCTCAATAAATGGAAGAACATCATTTAAAATATTCAAATGACTTTTTCTAAAATTTGGATCGTATAACACAAAAGCTCCTTGTTTATAACTATTTTTCAAAAAATCACTCACTAAATGTCGAATTAGTGGTTTAATAGCATAATAACTGCCAAATATAAGCATGTCGTTGGGTTTAAGTGTTGGAAATTTAAAATCTGGAATCACTTCGTGCTGCATTTTATAAAACAAATACTCGGCATCACTACAAGAATTCAAGAAAGCTAAAGCTAAACGAGAACGCCCTTGTTGATGCCAAAATATAGCACTATCGTCAATCTGATTTTCCTTTAAAAAATTGTGAATCAATTGACCTACTTTATCATTAACCATATCGGCAATTATTGATACAGGCATTCCTAAACGTGCAAGAGAAACCATCATATTTAAAACAGCACCACCTGGTCTTGCTTCTACTGGTTGATTTTCTTTAAAAAAAATATCGAAAACAATTTCGCCTAAACCATATATTTTATTATTCAAATCGTTCATGAAACATATTTATTTTAGCTTTTTTTGACTATCGTTTTCTAATTGTTTTATAAAAAATTTTGTAGGTTTGTATCAAAAATGCAAATGTACGACCTTTCTAACTTTAGAAAAAATTATTCCGGAAAAAGTTTAGAAATTAATACCATGCCTCCCCATCCTCTTGAATGGTTCAAATATTGGTTTAACGATGCCGTTCAGAACGAATGGGGTGAAGCCAATGCAATGATTGTTTCTACAACCGATAACGAAGGTAAACCACATAGTAGGGTTGTGTTATTAAAAGATTTTTCTGAAGAAGGCTTTGTGTTTTTTACTAATTACGAAAGCCAGAAAGGTAAACAAATAGATTTTAATAATACAGTTGCTTTACTTTTTTTCTGGCAAAAACTTCAACGCCAAGTAAGAATTGAAGGCATTACCCATAAAGTGAGTCCTCAACGATCGGATGAATATTTTTATTCACGACCATACGAAAGCCAAATTGCTGCTATGGTCTCAAAGCAAAGCCAAATACTTAAAAGTAAAACATTATTTATACAAGAATACGAAAAAAGTTTACGGGAGCATCAACCCATTCGCCCTTCACACTGGGGAGGATATATTGTTAAACCTTATTATTTTGAGTTTTGGCAAGGACAGCCCAACCGCTTACACGATCGAGTTTCGTACCGTTTAGAAAACAATAACTGGATTAAATATTTACTATATCCATAAATAATGAAAAAAAAAATTACTGTAATTGGCATCATGTCGGGAACATCTTTAGATGGTGTTGATGTAGCTGCCGTAAAATTTAATATTGATCAGTTAAATCAGTTTGAAATTTTAGGAACGAAAACTTATGCATATAACCAGTCGTGGAAAAAAAAATTAAGTGAAGCTCATCATTTATCTGCTTATGACTTTCTTAAATTACATAAAGAATACGGACACTATTTAGGCGAAATAGTCTTAACCTTTTTAGAAGAGTTTAAAATATCGCCCGATTATATTTCATCACATGGACATACCATTTTTCACGAACCCTCATCAAAGTTTAACTTTCAACTAGGCGATGGGGCTTTTATAGCTTCCACTACTCAAATTACAACGATTACTGATTTTCGTACACTCGATATTGCCTTTGGTGGACAAGGGGCACCTCTTGTGCCTATTGGCGACGAATGGTTATTTTCAGATTACGACTATTGCTTAAACATTGGAGGAATAGCCAATATTTCGTATAAATATAATCATCAACGTATTGCTTTCGATATATGCCCAGCCAATATAGTTCTAAATAAACTAGCTCAACAGGTTGGTTTTGATTTTGACAACCATGGAATGATAGCATCTAAAGGCAAAATAAACCATGATTTATTAAACATATTAAATAACTTAGATTTTTATTCTCTATCCTTCCCAAAGTCATTAGGAAGAGAATGGGTAGAACAAATTATTTTTCCAATATTATCCCAACAAAAATTATCAATAGATGATCAATTAGCTACATTTTCTGAGCATATAGCAATTCAAATAGCCAGTTATACACAAAGTAATGGTACGCTTCTGATTACAGGAGGTGGTGCTTATAATGACTATCTAATAAGCCGAATTAAATATCATTCATCATCAAAAGTAATAATCCCTACATCAGAGATTATTGAGTTTAAAGAGGCTATTATTTTTGCATTATTAGGATTGTTACGTGTTTTAGAAAAAGAAAACACACTTGCAAGTGTAACAGGTGCCACAACTAACTTATGCAGCGGTATTGTTTATCTATATCATTAATAAAAAAGCAGGCTTTGTTTTAAACCTGCTTTTCAAATTGTTTTTGGATTAACTATCGACGAATGATCATTTTATATTGATAAATTTGCGATCCCTGATAAATTTTAATGAAATAAATTCCTTCGCTTAAGTGACTCACATTTATTTTAATTTCACTTAAAGTTAATTCAGGCTGGTGTTTTGTAATTAAATTTCCTAAAATATCGTACATTTCAATTAAAGAATACTCATCCAACGATTCTAAAGGCAATTGAATGTTTAATATATCACTTACAGGATTAGGATATATTCTTATTTTTTCTGTAATTTCTTCATTTTCATTATCTTCATAAGTATCATCTTCTATAGTAAACGATTTAGCACAATTAGAAACATAGATGCCTGTTTTACGTTTTGTACAACCATTTACATCGGTTACAGTAACCTTATAATAACCTGTACAAAGATTGATGGCGGTTTGAGTTGTTTGTCCATTGCTCCATTTATAAGTATAAGGAGCATCGCCTCCGGTAACATTCGCAACAATTTTGCCTTGACAAGTTCCTGTTGGTGTACATGTTGGAGTGGCTGTAATGGTTATAGTTTTGGCTCCTACTGTTTTTGAAATTGATTTTTGAGCCCCACAAGCATCTTTAATAGTAACAGTATAAGTGGTGTTGGCACTTAAATTATAAATACTCGATGTAGTAGCACCTGTATTCCATTTATAAGTATAAGGAGGAGTGCCATTGGTTCCGGTTGCTACAGCCGAACCTGTTGGCACGCAAGGTGAAGATGCATAGGTGATAACCGTTCCACTCAAAGCTGCGGGTTGATTAATGGTAATAGATTTCACAACCGTATTGGCACAACCATCTTTTACCGTAACTTTATATATATTGCCACCCAATAAATTGATTGCTGTTTGAGTTGTTTGACCATCTGACCATTTATATGTATATGGTGTTGAACCACCTATGGGTATGGCTGTGGCTGTTCCATCATTTCCGCCACGACAAGTTGCAGGTGTAGATGAAACACTTGCATTGACTTTATTGGATTGAGTAATAGTTACCGAGGCTGTTGCTCTGGTACCACATTGATCGGTGATAGTTACGGTATATGTGCCAGCATAGAGATTTGAAATTGTTTGAGTTGTTTTTCCATTTGACCACTTATAGGTATAAGGGGGATTACCATTTATTGGATTTGCTGTAGCGGAACCACTTGATCCACCAAAACATGCATTATGTTGAACATTAATAATAGAAGCGGTTAGCAAGGGAACTTGTGGTAAAAACACGGTTTGTACCATAGAACAATTGTTACTACCCACAACAGTTACTGTATAATTTCCAACAGCTAAGTTGGACACTGTGGGAGTTGTTGCACCGGTACTCCATAAATAATTATAAGGTTCTGAACCATACGAAGGAGTTACAGTAATACTACCATCGCTTAATCCAATACACGTAACTTTTGTAATATCAAAATGTAAACTATCAAAACAACCATATCGAGTTAAAAAAGCATCTCTTTTAGTTGAATAATCGTTAATCAAATTATTTGAACCAATAGAAACGGTATCAGAATAAAATTCACCCAACCAAACATAATTTCGTGCCGTATTACTAAAATGAGCCGAATTTCCTATTTCGTTTAATTTACCTTTAGCATTAAGTACATTGAGTATATTACCATTTAAATCCATAATAGCTAAAAATGCTTCATTTTGAGCTTTGTAGTCTAATGCAAATGAGCCAATATTCATTGCCGAACCATAGGAACCAGTAAACATTACTTGCCCATTAGAATGTGTAATATTAATAACATTTTCGTCTTTAATGCTTCCAAATAATTTTACCCATTGCAACGAACCACTTCGGCTATATTTGGCTACAAATAAATCGTATGTTCCGTTGGTAGATGTATTGTAATAAACGTTCTTGGATGTATCGGTAAGCGTTGAATCGAACTTAATACGATAAGCAGCAAATTTTCCAGTTATATATTGATCGCCATTGATGTCTGAAGCATGCTTAATTACATATAAATCATTATTCGTAGTTAAAATTTTTCTTATCCATTGCATATTGCCATTGGCATCGGTTTTCATTATGAAACCATTTTTATAGTTCGAATTTATACTAAAAATCGGTTTTCCATCGTATTGAATATTGCCGTTTGCTTGTCCCGAAACAAAATACTCATTACCAATTAGTGTTACATTTCGTATATAATTAACGTCTGATGTTCCATAGAACATTTTAGACCATTGTGGATAACCATCGGCATTAAATTTTGCAATAAAACTTTGTTTTTGATATGGGTCATCGCTTGTCAATTCTAATGGAAATAAATCATCATAAAAGATAATGGATGATGTAAATTGTCCAACCATAATAATATTGCCATTATTATCGATATCAAAATATCCACCTATTTGATGTGTGGGACCATAAGCAATATTTTTAGCCCAAATTAAATTTCCATTTAAATCTATTTTAGCTAAATAAATATCATTGCCACCGTTGTTTAGCAAATTATTTTGTCCTAATAATGAAATGGTATTATTAAAAACACCCGTTAAATAAATAAAACTTCCATCTCTTGATAATTTTATTCCATAAGCACTCTCAGTTCCTGAACCAGCAATGGTTTTAAACCATTGCAATTGTCCCATTCCATTGAATTTTGCAATAAAAACATCTTGCAAAGCAACAGCTGTAACACTTACCGTGTCAATTTTAATTTCGCCATTGAAATTACCATAAACATAGTAATTTCCATTAGCATCTTGAATTACACCCCAAGGATTCACTTGTCCTGTCCCCTTAAATTGTTTTGTCCATATGTAATTCTGCGACGACAGGCTTAGGGTAAACATCCCTAAAAACACTGCCAATAATACGGTTTTCATATATTGTAATTTTAATGTTTGCATATTAAGTAATTTTACTTACTCGCTTTTACGCAAAAATATAATGAAAGTTGCGTAATATAACAGATTTTTTGACTAAATGCTTTTAGGTTTTGACATATTTGATATTTGAATAGATATAAGTAAATTAAGTAGCGAATTGCCTATTTAGTGGCTATGTTACTGTTTTACTGTTATTTATATCATTTTTATGAAGATAGATGTTTATTTTTTTGTTGTATAGACTTTAAAAGCTCTTCTGGGCTTTTTCCTAAATTTTCTAATAATACTTTAACATCTTTAGACAAAGGATGAGAGGGGTATTTTTGTATAAAAAGTTCGTAATAATAGCGAGCTTTTTCTAAATCTTTTAATTCTGTTTCATAAATATTGCCTTGTAAAAAAATGCAAATATCTAATTTGTTATAATCTGGGTATTTAGATTCAATTTTATGAAAAGCTTCAACCGCTTCGCGAAATTTACCTAAAGCATTCAAAATGTTGGCCATGCGAAAAATATATTCAGGTGTGTTGCTATCATTTGGAAATTTGTATGAATAAGAGGCATAATTTCTTATTATTTCGTAAGCAGCTGCAATGTTAATTTGTCCGGTTGTATCGTTTGAAATAATTTTTTCTAAACGAGCGATATTCGTTTCAATAGATTGTTTTTCTTTTTTTTGCTTTTCTTCGTTCGAAGTGCAAGAAGCTATTATCAATATTACTAAAATTAGATAAACTATTTTATTCATCAGTAATTATTTTTAATTTTTTAATTTAAAATCAGAAATTGTCTCGTCATTATAACTAAATGGCTATTTTATATTACTTCTTTTTTGGAAAAACTACTTTATACTTTGGTTTAATATTTCCATTTAAAATATTATTCAACTTTGAACGTAATAATTTTTTCCTTAAAAACGAAATTTTATCAATAAACAATATTCCTTCAATATGATCGTATTCGTGTTGAATAATGAGGGCTTGAACACCATCGTATTTTTCTTTGTGATAAACAAAGTTTTCATCAACATATTCAATAGTAATGATAGATTTTCGTGCAACATCTTCACGAATAAAAGGAACGCTTAAACATCCTTCGTTATAAAACCATTCTTCTCCTTCTTCTTTGGTAATTTTGGCATTTATAAAAACTTTTTTAAAGTCTTTAACTTCGGGGTACTCATCGTTCATAACCGTAGCATCGATAACAAAAAGACGAATAGAAAGTCCTATTTGTGGGGCAGCTAAACCAACTCCTTCGGATGCATACATAGTTTCGTACATATTAGCTATAAGTTCTTTTAAATTAGGATAATCGGGCGTGATTTCTTTAGCTACTTCGCGTAAAACGGGATTCCCATAAACATATATTGGTAATATCATAATGGATGATTTTTTATATAATTCATAAAATCTTGCAAAAGGATAGTAGCACTTATCATATCAAGTGTTTCTTTGTTTTGTCTGTCTGATTTTTTTGTACCACTATCTATCATTGTTTGTAAAGCTATTTTAGATGTAAAACGTTCATCATAGTATGTACATTGAATATGCGGATAACGTTCTTGTAACTTTTTAAAAAATGGTTTTATAAAACGCATGGATTCTGATGCAGAATTATTAAGTTGTTTTGCTTGTCCTACAACAATCACATCTACCTTTTCTTTGGCAAGATAATGATCTAAAAATGTAAATATATCTTTAGAATGAACAGTTGTTAAACCCGTTGCAATAATTTGCACAGGGTCAGTAACAGCAATACCAACCCTTTTTTGACCGTAATCGATGGCCATAATTCTACCCATGCGACAAAGTTAATGTAAATATAATGATTGGGCAATGATTCGATTATTTTGGTCGATACTTTAAATAATTTTAACCTTATATCTGATAATCAAGTTTTTCTATTTGAGGTAATTGTGTTTTAAGCTGGGATATTTTTTGTTTGATCTTTTGTTTAAATTGCTCATATTCTTTAGAATCTGGAAACATTGGACGATGATTTATAGCTGCTTGAATTTCTGAAACCTGATTCATAAGTTTACGAGTTTCTGCGTCGAAATAAGTTTCGCAAAAACGCTTCCAAACATGTTCAATCCCAATATCAGATGGATGTATCATATCATTAGCATAATATCTGTAATCGCGAAGTTCGTCCATAAAAATTTCGTAAGAAGGAAAATAAAAAGCATTAGGGTGTTTTTGTAAAAATTCTTTTAATGCAATATGAAGCGTTGCTTTACTTATTTGATTTTGATGTGCTCCATATTTCAAATACCGAACAGGACTAATAGTAAATACAATATGAGCTTGAGGATTTAAACGATATATATGAGCAGCTATTTTTTCTATGTATGTGCTTGCTTCGGATATGGATAACATTCTATGATTAAATTTTTGGGGATGCTGTTTATGACAATTGGCAACAATTTGTTTATTCTGTTTTAATTCGTAAACATAGGCCGTTCCAAAAGTGATAAAAAACCATTGAGTTTTATTTATATAATTAAAAACACGAACAATGGTTGTATTTATATTTTCTAATAAGCGTAATAAATTAGTATCAGCCCAATGACTATGAAAATAAAATGATTTATAAATATCTTGTTCTTGAAAAAAATCGCTGGCTTGAATTTCTTTTTTATTAACAATAATATTTAATGCTAATTCGATAGAAGCCGGATTGTATAATATTCCAAAAGGGTTATCATCTGTATGAAATAAATAATATTTTAACTTTTCGGCAAGGTGAGAAGTAAAACACGATCCCATCAGAAATAAACGATCGGTGTAGTTTATTTTATATGGTAATGGTTCAATATGTACGGGTGTGAAATACATTATTTAACTTTTTTAGCAAACTTAAGTGCAAGTTTTACAGCTTTTTCGGCATTCACAATACCGCCGGTGATAGACAATTTTTTAAAACTTATAATGCCTTTGTTCTCGGATTGAGTTGGAACATATACTTTATGTTTATATTTTACAACTGATTTTAAAATTATTTCTCTTATTTGTTCGGTGTTAAGTTCAGGGAAATAAGACATTAATAGGGCTGCAACTCCAGATACAACAGGACAGGCAGCGCTTGTACCATTAGACGATTGAAAACGATGTTGTGGGCGTGTAGAATAAATACGAACACCAGGGGCAAATAAGTCTACTGATTTTTGTCCGTAATTACTAAAACTTGCTGCTAAAGTTTCGTCGGGTTTAACATTCGAAGCGCCCACATCGAGCCAATAAGGTGTAATAAGTTTTCCTTTTTCGTCGTATGGAGTAGGGAAATGAAGTATTTCATCATTATTTTCGCTATTATTACCAGCTGCATGGATACAAAGTACCTGTTTTTGGGCAGCTATTGCAAGTGCTTTGTCTACCATATATTTTTCGGGCGAATAAGATTTACCAAAACTCATGTTTAAAATGCGTGCACCTTTACGAGCAGCATATTTAATAGCATTTGCAACATCTTTATCGCGTTCATCGCCCCCTGGAACTATTCGAAGAACCATAAATTTAATATTATCGGCGATTCCAACGGCATCGTTATTATTATTTCTATCGGCACCAATAATTCCAGCAACAAAAGTTCCATGGCCACACGATGGTCCCATAATATCGTTATTGCCATAAATGCTATCGTTTATGTTAAATGGATCGTCGCCTACTATTGACCTTATGTTGTAATTTGGATTTAATTCTGTATCTAATTTTTTCTTAACATTATTCAGTTCATCTATTAGCATTTTTTCATCGAAACCACCTTTATTTATCCGTTCGTACATTCTTGCATAATTACGAATGGTATCGTTGGTTGATTCTTTTAATTGTTTAATATCTTCTTGCGTAATGCTATCTTTATGCAAAATATTGTTTAGTGCTAATTTAACACGAATGGTTCGTTCATACAAAGATTGAAGCATTTCGTATTCTTTCTTTTTTTGATTTAAGCTTTTTTCGTAATCTATTTTTACTTTTTTAAACAATTGCCATTCTTGACTTTCTTGTATAGTGAACTTTGTGGTATCTATGTTCTGGTATTTTTTTAATAATCGAGCATATAAACGAGTTTTTTCAAGTGTCTCGCTATCAATGTTTTCTCCTTTAGCATTTCCTAGAAAATTCCAGCCATGTATATCATCAACAAAACCGTTTCCATCATCATCTTTGCCGTTATTAGGGATCTCGTCAGGGTTTGTCCATAAAAAAGGTTTTAAGTCTTCGTGTATAGTATCAACTCCGCTATCGAGAATAGCTACAATAACTGGTGTCGATTTACGATTATTTTTTTGTAACAATTGATATGCCATATCGAGACTAATACCAGCAAAGCCATCATCGTGTAAATCTTTTAAATGCCAATTACGTTGAGCCCATGATGGCATTAATAATGTTAAGCATAAACTTAAAACCAACCATTTCATTATATTTCTACTTTGGTTAATAATCCTTTTAATACCCAAAACCTAAAACGCAACAACATGATTCCTTTTGCAGGCTTTAAGCAGATAGTATAATAAACAAATAATGCAAAACTTACAGCCCATTTAATAATTTCAGAGATTATTTTAGAAAAAACTCCTTGTTTACTTTGTGTGATACGAATATGCTCGCTTCGCCCAACTCCTATAGCTTGTTTTTTTATAAAATCGACTTTAGTTCTAAAATCGGGAACTAGATGATAAATAACTGCCGTATGCAAATAATATACTTTTTCGTTGCCCTTGTATATTCGTTGAAACATATCTTTTTCTTCGCTTCCCATCATATTACGTCCTATACGCCCAAGATTAGGATTAAACAAGCCATATTTTTTAAATAATGAGCGATGAAAAATCATATTGGAACCACGAGGATAATAGTTTTTCTTAAAAAATTGACTCTTTTTATATGGTTTAAAATATCCAAACAAGGAACCTAAATAATTTGTATACCAATGAGGTGGTGGGCTTAAAAATTCTAGCAAAATAGGTCCCCCTAAAGCTTTAACATCGTGAGTCGTTTTTATAAAACGAATAAGTTCGGTGGTATAATTTTTGTCAACGTAGGCATCATCGTCCAAAAAAGCTAACCACTCAGCTGTTGACACTTCAATAGCCTTATTGCGAGCATGCGAAAGCCCTTGTTTTTCTTCGTTGGCATATACAATAGAAAGCTGTGGGTTTTCGGCTACAAATTTTTCTATTATCTGTGTAGTATTATCAGTAGAATTATTATTAATTATAACAATTTCAAAATCATTAGTATTATTTTGTAATGCTAATGCTTTTAGTGCTTGTGGTAAATATTCAGCTCTATTATAAGTACAAATAATATGGGCAATTAACGGCATATTACTATGGATTATATTCAGAATACTGAATTATTTTTTGAGCATCTTTTTCGGACATAATTTCTTGCAAAGAAACAGAAGAGTTTTTTTTCATATATTGTTTTACAATACGATAACCTAACCATACAGCAGCACGGGCAGGCGATTGACGAGGAAATGAAGTAGTAAATGGTCCATCGTTGGTATATCGTTTAATATCCATTAAGTCTGTGCTAAACAACATTTTTTTATCGATTAAATATTGCCACATACTGCGTTCACTATTTTCGCACCAAATCAATTGTTGGTTAGAGAAACCAAATTTTAAAGTATCATCCAATTCTGGTAAAAGTTTATCTAATAAAAATTGAATTTTACCTTCATAAACGATATGTGCAAGAACATTATCCTGCTCTGTTTCAAATGGGAATAAACCATATAAATAGTAACGTAAAGCATCAACTGGAATATATTCTTTATACATTTTTTTTCGTTGATATTGAGGTAATCCTAATCGGAGATAAAAATCGTAATTTTCGCCTAAATACTTATCTAAGCCAATACCAATAATACTATCAGTTGTAATAACAGATTGATTAAAGCCGCCGTGGTAATAATAAACTTTAGGTATAGGTTTATTAGGGAAATAATATGCAAGATACGAAATAGCTTGTTGTATTTGTGTTTCAATAGGCTTTAAATCGGCAAATTGAGTTTTAATTTCGTTATATACTTGTCTCATCCTAAAATCGGCAACAAATTGTTGTAATAATTGAGCACAACGTTGTTCTTCGGGATATCCAATATGAATAACATTCGAAGTAAATAATTCGAAAAAAGGACTGTAATTTTGAATAAAAGCTGGAATTGAATTGGGAATACTATCTATGGGAGTTTCGAACAAATCTTTGTAAAACAAATACGTTTTAATTTGAATGGGTTTAACCCTTGGAGGTTTTTCTTTGTCTTCCTCGCAAGCACTAAAAAACAAAACTATAAACAAAACCATTATCCATTTGTGGACCATCGAAACTAAGGTTTAAAATTTTTAATCGTTTGGCAAATATACGACAATTGTTCGTGGCTTAACTCGGTGTGCATAGGTAGAGATATAATATTTTGGGCAACATAGTTTGCATTTTTGAAATCGTAAATATTAAAATTAAAATGTGCATAAGCTTTTTGTAAGTGAATAGGCACAGGATAATATATCATGGTGGGAATTTTGTTTTCTTGTAAATAATCTTTAAATGGTTCACGAATTCCTTCTTTTAACAAAATGCTATACTGATGAAAAATATGATTGCTGTTAGTTACTCGTTTGGGGATTTGAAGCCACGATAAGCTTCCAAGTTCTTTATCATAAAATGCTGCTGCTTGTTGACGTTTAAGATGATATTGGTCTAATTTTTTAAGTTTTACCGATAAAATAGCAGCCTGAATAGAATCGAGTCGCGAATTAACTCCAATATGGTCGTGGTAATATCGTTTCGTCATTCCATGATTGGCAATCGATCGGATCATCATTGCTAAGTTGTCGTCTTGTGTATAAAGCGCACCTCCATCGCCAAAGCATCCTAAGTTTTTAGATGGGAAAAAAGATGTACATCCTATATGCCCAATAGTACCAGCTTTAGCTTTTTGTCCATTCGAAAAGTAATATTCGCATCCCAATGCCTGAGCCACATCTTCAATAACATAAAGATTATGTTGTTGTGCAATATTCATAATAGATTCCATATCGGCACATTGACCAAATAAGTGAACTGGGATAATTGCTTTTGTTTTGGGTGTTATTTTTGATTTTATTTGATTTACATCTATTAAAAACGTACGAGGGTCAATATCTATTAAAACAGGTTTAAGTCCAAGTAAGGCTATAACTTCTGCTGTAGCAATAAATGTAAAAGTAGTAGTAATAATTTCATCTCCTGGCTTTAAATTTAACGCCATAAGTGCAATTTGAAGTGCATCGGTACCATTTCCACACGAAATGACATTTTTAACCGATAAATAATGAGCTAATTGTTTTTCGAAATCGGTTACTTCGGTTCCTTTTACAAACGATGTTTTTTGAATAACCGAAAAAATAGCTTCATCAATTTCTTGTTTTATTTCGAGATATTGGTTGTATAAATCAACCATTTTAATTTCTTCCATAATCTATTTTTTTGCCATTATTTCTACCTGATATATTTCAGGCCAATATTTACCTGTTACAAACATACGCTTAGTAGCAAAATCGTATGCTATTCCATTTAATACATCTACTTGTCTTTTAACTTTATTTTTATTCAAAAGATTTTTAAAATTTATTTTCCCTTCTACTACTCCATTCTCTGGATTAATGATAACTATATCATCGGTTTGATAGACATTTGCATAAATTTTTCCGCCAATATTTTCGAGTTCGTTTAAATAAGTTACAGGTCCAATATGATTATATACTTCTATGCGTTTAACTTCTGTAAATGTTTCAGGATTTAAAAAATATAGTGTGTTAGAACCATCGCTCATGACTAATAAATCGTTATATTTCGTAATTCCCCACCCTTCTGTGTTAAATTCAAATGTTCTGATAAGTTTAAAAGATTCTAAATCGTATTCGTATGCAATATGCGACTGCCAAGTAAGCTGGTATATTTTATTTTTATAAATAACAATCCCCTCGCCAAAAACATTATTCGGTAAATTATAGCTTTGTAATAATTGTCCTGTTTCGAGTTTATAACGACGCAACATAGACTCGCCATATTGACCGCTTCCTTCGTACATAATACCATTGTAAAACTCTAACCCCTGAGTGTACGATTTATCGTCATGTGGAAAACTTTTTATAACTTTGTATGTATATTCTAAGGGTGGATGCGCTGCTTTTAAAACGACTTGTAGTTGAGCAAACTTCGATTCGTGTAAAGTTTTTAATTCTATTTGAATAGAGTTACGACCTAAAGAAAGACTATCGGTATTTAAAATAATATTTCCCCCATCAATATCAAACCTATAAAATGGTTTTTGATTTATAGAAATACTAATACTATCTTTATTTTGAAGGCTTAAATTATTAAATATTACTTTAATTTTATCGCCCAGTGAAAAGACTTTTCCGTTTTCAGGGCTATTCACTTGAATTGAATTAGCTACATTTACCAAATTTGTGTCGTTATTAACGGTTTTTTTTTCTGTATCTTTACTATTGCATGCAGCTAATATAATTAAAATTGCTATAAAAAATAGCTTTTGATTTATTTTATTTTCCATTCTGTTCCATTTTTAGTATCTTTAATTTCAATACCTATTTCGTTGAGCTTATTACGAATACGATCGGAGGTTTCAAAATCTTTTCGAAGTTTAGCTTGTTGACGCTCATCAAGTATAATTGTTATTACTTTTTCTAATAATTCGTTGTTCGATTGATGGGCTAATGGCTCTAGTCCTAAAATATTAAATATTATATCATTATATAATTTTTGAATAGCTTCGATATCATCTTTGCTTAAATGTTCGTTTTCTTGATAAGCCGAATTAATAATTTTTACTATTTCAAAAAATTGTGCTAAAACAATAGGAGTATTCAAATCATCATTAAGTGCATCGAAACATTTTTTTCGAATAACATCCATGTTAAATGAAGACGAGGATGCTGGTTTTATTTTGCTTAAAATAGTGTATGCTTCCATTAGTCGCAAAAATCCTTTTTCTGCAGCAATCAAAGCTTCGTTCGAAAAATCGAGTGTTCCTCTATAATGTGCTTGTAACACAAAGAAACGTATCACCATAGGATGAAAAGCCTGAGTAAGCAGTTTATTATTACCGGTAAATAATTCTTCGAGTGTGATAAAATTTCCAAGCGACTTACCCATTTTTTGACCATTGATAGTGATAAGATTATTGTGCATCCAATAACGAACCGAATCTTTGCCATTAAATGCAACACTTTGGGCTATTTCGCATTCGTGGTGTGGAAACATTAAATCCATGCCTCCTCCATGAATATCAAATTCTTCGCCTAAATATTTGGTACTCATAACGGAACACTCGAGATGCCAACCTGGGAAGCCTTCTCCCCAGGGCGACCGCCAACGCATAATATGCTCAGGTGCTGCTTTTTTCCACAATGCAAAATCGAACGGATGTCGCTTTTCATCTTGCCCATCTAATTCGCGTGTTGTAGCATATAAATCTTCTAATTTACGACCCGAAAGTTTACCATAATGAAATTTTTGAGCATATTTGTCAACATCAAAATATATTGACCCTTTCGATTCATAGGCATATCCCTTATCGATAATACGTTGTATCCATTCCTGTTGTTCAATAATATGACCCGAAGCATGGGGTTCTATATTAGGACGCAATACACCCATTTGATCCATAAAATAATGATATCGATTGGTATAATATTGAACCACTTCCATGGGTTCGAGTTGCTCGAGGCGTGCTTTTTTAGCTATTTTATCTTCACCGTTATCAGCATCATTTTCGAGATGCCCTACATCGGTTATGTTGCGTACATATCTTACTTTATAGCCTAAAAATTTTAGGTATCTAAACAATACATCAAAAACAACAGCCGGACGAGCATGACCTAAATGTGGATCCCCATAAACCGTTGGTCCACAAACATAAAGTCCAACATGGGGTGAATGAATAGGTATAAATTGTTCTTTTTTACGACTTAATGTATTATAAATAAACAAAGAATGCTCCATATTTAAAAAATTTTGTGCGAATTTACTAAATATTTGTGTAGTATTTTGTAAAGTAATGATTCAATATTTTTAAAATAAAGGTTTTATAATAAAAGCCTTCCTACATCATTTTTTAAGTAAAAAAGAAAGCTTTTTTATATTCTCTACTCATTCATCATTAAATATTTATACACTATCTTTGCAACATGCTAGATTTGAATTATGATATTATTGTGGTAGGAGCTGGTCATGCGGGTTCCGAAGCAGCCGCAGCAGCCGCTCATTTGGGAGCCAAAACGCTTCTGATTACTCACGACATGACTAAAATTGCACAAATGTCGTGCAACCCTGCTATGGGTGGCATAGCTAAAGGGCAAATATTACGCGAAATAGATGCTTTGGGTGGCGTATCTGGAATTATAACCGATTTAACTACCATTCAATATCGAATGCTCAACCGAAGTAAAGGACCAGCGATGTGGAGTCCACGCGTTCAATGCGACCGTGCACTCTTTTCGCTCGAATGGCGTAAATATTTAGAAAATACCGACAACCTTTCATTCTGGCAAGATGATGTCATAGAATTGCTTATCGAAAACAACAAAGTAAGAGGGGTAAAAACATCTATAGGTGTTGAATTTAAAGCACAAGCAGTTGTTTTAACAAATGGCACTTTTTTAAATGGTTTAATTTACATCGGTAATTTTAAAACCCAAGGAGGGCGTATTTCCGAGCCTGCTTCGTATAGATTGACAGCCCAACTCAGCCAATTGGGTTTTTCGGTTGGAAGAATGAAAACCGGTACTCCTGCCCGCCTCGATGGTAGAACCATCGATTTCTCAAAACTCATAGAACAACCCGGTGATGAAATTCAAGATAAATTCAGCTTTTTACCACATATAAAAACCACCCTTCCCCAACGCAGTTGTTATATTACATATACCAATAAACAAGCTCATGCCATACTAGAAAGTGCCTTTGATGTTGCACCCTTGTTTAATGGCACTATTCAAAGTATTGGTCCTCGTTACTGTCCTAGTATTGAAACAAAATTAGTAACTTTTAAAGATAAAGATAGTCATCATTTATTTATTGAGCCCGAAGGTGTAAATACACACGAATATTATGTCAATGGTTTTTCGAGTAGTTTACCATGGAATGTTCAATACGAAGCATTACGAAAAATCCCCGGATTAGAACAAGTAAAGTTATTTAGACCGGGTTATGCTATTGAATACGATTATTTCGACCCTACTCAATTATTCCCTAGTTTAGAGACAAAACTCATCGATTCACTTTTTTTTGCCGGACAAATCAATGGAACTACCGGTTACGAAGAAGCCGCTGCACAAGGATTAATGGCAGGCATCAACGCTGTACAAAAAATAAAAAATGCCGAACCTATTGTTTTAAAACGCGATGAAGCTTATATCGGTGTTCTTATTGACGATTTAGTAACCAAAGGCGTAGATGAACCCTACAGAATGTTTACTTCACGAGCAGAATATCGCATACTTCTGCGCCAAGACAATGCCGACCAACGCTTAACTCCCTTAGGTTATCGTTTAGGCTTAGCTAACAAAGAACGATACGATTTGCTTCAAACAAAAAAGCTATTTACCGAACAATTAGTTGAATTCATTAAAGACTATTCTGTTGAACCCGAACAAGTAAATGCATTATTGGAGCAAAATCAATCAGCACCACTTAAACAAAAAGTCAAACTTCGCGATGTGCTTAGCCGTCCTCAAGTTAACATCAACGCCCTTTTAGCTTTGATTAAACCTATGAATAACTTGGTAAATGCTATGCCCGAAGAAATACGCTTTCACGTACTTGAGCAAGCCGAAATTGCTATCAAATATGCCGGTTATATTGAACGCGAACAAATGATGGCAGATAAAATTAATAAATTTGAAAATTTGAAGATACCAGAACACTTTGATTACCATAAACTTAATTCACTTTCAACGGAGGCAAGAGAAAAACTATCTAAGATAAAACCCTCGTCTATTGGGCAAGCCTCAAGAATACCCGGAGTATCTCCTTCGGACATTCATATTTTATTAGTATATTTGGGTAGATAAAAAAATGTTTCACGTGAAACAAAAAATTTTTAAGACTTATGAATATTATTAAAGGAAATATAGTAGATGTAATAAACAAACGAATTTTCAAAGGCGAAGTTCACTTTACCGATAAAATTGAGAAAATCGTTGAAAAAGAAGTTGATGATGAACAATATATTTTACCCGGCTTAGTCAATGCACACGTTCACATCGAAAGTTCAATGCTATCACCTTTAGCATTTTCAAAATATGCCATTAAACATGGAACAGTGGCTGTTGTAACCGACCCGCATGAAATAGCAAATGTATGTGGCGAAGCTGGACTTCAATATATGATTGATAATTCGAAGTACAGTCCGTTGAAAATATATTTCGGGGTTCCATCGTGTGTACCTGCAACTTCTTTTGAAACATCTGGAGCAGTATTAGATAGCACGGCAGTTGAAAAATTATTAGCCAGCGATGATTATATTATGCTTAGCGAAATGATGAACTTTCCGGGTGTTGCTTTCGACGATCCTGATGTTTGGACTAAAATAAATGCAGCCCAAAAATACAATAAACCCATCGATGGACATGCTCCACAATTAAGTGGCGAAAGTTTAAAAAAATATGTTGTCGATGCAGGCATATCGACCGACCATGAATGTTCAACGCTCGAAGAAGCCATAGAAAAAATAAACCTTGGTATGAAAATTCAAATTCGTGAAGGAAGTGCTGCCAAAAATTTTAACACACTTCGTCATTTAATTGATTCTCATCCCGACAAAATCATGTTCTGTACAGACGATTCGCATCCAGACGATTTACTAGAAGGACATATAAACACTATCGTTAAACAAGCTTGGCATTTAAATTATAACTACTTTAATGTTCTACGTGCAGCAACATTAAACCCTATTCAACATTATAACCTAAATGTTGGATTACTTCGTGTAGGCGATTATGCTGATTTTATTGTATCAGATTCAAAATATTTAAAAAATATAAAAGAAGTATATATTAATGGCAAAAATGCTTTGAAAGCTAATTTTTCAAATAATGAACTAAAAAATATAAATCAATGGAATCCTACAATTTTAAAAGAAGATGATTTAAAAATTTTTAAAACCGAATCGAAAATTAATGTAATTGGTTGTATTGATGGAGAACTTTTAACAAAACAATTATCGTACAGGTATAACGATATATTTAATATTGATGGAAGTTTAAAATATGGTTTTGATAAAATTGTCGTTATAAATCGTTATTCAGAAGCAAAACCGGTTGTGGGAATTATTAAAAATGTAAATTTACAACAAGGAGCTTTTGGAGGTACTATTGCTCATGATAGCCACAATATTATAATTTGCGGACACAACGACCACGATATTTTAAATATATTCAATATTTTAAATGAACATAAAGGCGGAATAGCAACTTCATTAAATGGCAATTATTTTATTTTGCCGTTACCTATTGGAGGCTTAATGACAACAGAGGATGCTTTAATTGTAGCATCAAAATATAATCAATTACAATCTTTTACAAAAGAAATTTTAGGATCTACATTAAAAGCTCCATTTATGACACTTTCTTTTATGGCATTATTAGTAATTCCTGAATTGAAAATTGGCGATAAAGGCATGTTTAATATTAATAAATTACAATACGTTCCATTATTTGAATAAAATTGTTTCACGTGAAACAATTAGACAATATAAAAAAACAATTAGAACACATACCACACCAACCTGGTGTTTATAAATATTTGGATCAAAATAATACTATACTTTACGTTGGTAAGGCTAAAGATTTAAAGAAAAGAGTAAGTTCTTACTGGAAAAACATAGAACAAGCATCGGGAAAAATAAAAGTTTTAATTTCTAAAACTGTTAAAATTGAATATATAATTACAAACAGCGAAGCAGATGCTTTACTTTTAGAAAATAATTTAATTAAAACATTGCATCCGCGTTATAATATTTTGCTAAAAGACGATAAAACATATCCGTGGATTAAAGTAACGAATGAAGAATTTCCACAAATATTTAAAACAAGATTATATACTAACGATGGTTCGCAATATTTTGGACCGTATCCATCCGTAACATTAATGTATTTGCTACTGGATTTAATTAAAAAATTGTTTTCTATTCGCTCTTGTAAACTTCCATTGACTGAAGATAGTATTAGTAAAAATAAATTTAAAGAATGCCTAGAATTTCATATTGGTAATTGTTTAGCACCATGTGTAGGTAAACAAACGAAACAAGATTATAACGATAAAATTCAATTAGCATTAAAAATACTTAAGGGAGATTTAAAACCCGTTCGCGATTTTTTATATGATAAAATGAAAGAATCGGCTGATAAACTTTTATTTGAACAAGCTGCATTTTTTAAAAATAAATTAGACTTATTAGATCAATACCAATCAAAATCTATTATTGTTAATCCAAAACTTCATGATATTGATGTATTTAGTTTCGATCAAAAAAATAATCTTTATTTTATCAATTTTATAAAAATTATGCACGGCTCGGTCGTACAATCGCATAATTTGACACTTTCGCCACAATTAAACGAAAGTAAAGAAGAAATACTTTGGCAGGGAATTTTGCACATACGAGAATTATTTAATTCTAATTCAAACGAAATAGTTGTACCGTTTAATTTAAATCTAAATATTAAAAATATTATTTTTACTGTTCCTAAAGCTGGCGATAAATTAAAACTATTACAACTTTCGTTTTCAAATTTAACTTTCTTTATTCATCAATATACATTAAATAAACTTAAGGCAAATTATGGTAATGTAAATGTTCGTTTATTGAACCAAGTTAAAAACGATTTGAAATTGCAAAATATTCCGGTTCGTATGGAATGTTTTGATAATTCTCACCATCAAGGTGATGAATTAGTAGCATCGTGCGTTGTATTTATAAATGGTAAACCTGCTAAAAGCGAATATCGTCATTTTAAAATTAAAACTGTTGATATACCCGACGATTTTGCTTCTATGCGAGAAGTGATTTTCAGAAGATATAAACGACTTTTGGAAGAAAATAAACCACTACCTCATTTAATTGTTATCGATGGCGGAAAAGGACAATTATCTGCTGCATTAGAGTCTTTAAAAATATTAAATATAACAGAAAAAATTGAAATTATATCTATTGCAAAAAAATTGGAAGAAATTTATAAACCTAACGATAGTTTACCATTGTATATCGACAAGCGCTCAGAAACGTTAAAGTTAATTCAACGAATACGTAATGAAGCACATCGATTTGCAATATCGTTCCATCGTCAATTAAAATTGAACCATAGCTTTTCTTCAATATTAGACGAAATAAGTGGAATAGGAAATACAACGAAAACCAAACTTTTGAAACAATATACGTCTATTGATAAAATAGCTGAAGCTTCTAAAGAAGAACTTGTAAGTTTAATTGGTACTAAAAGAGCAAATATTGTATGGAATTTTTTTCATAAAGAATGATGAATAATTTATTTTTTGTTATTTTTCTGATACAAACGACGATATATATCACCTACAAAAACCTTAATCTTAGCATAAAAAACAAATCCATTAAAACTCTTTTGAATTTGTGAATTAGCTTTAATATTGTAGTTGTACCCAAAACCTGAACCTATACCAACCCACCAAAATATTTTATAATGACCACTTAAAACCGATTCTAAATTTATAATAGATTCATTATTACATTTTATATGCTTATTATCTATCCAGTATGAAAAATACGATGGACCTACACCTATTTGAAAAGGAAAAGATAACTCCCAATGTTTGTCTTGATATAATATGGGTTCATAAAACGCAGAAATAAAATAATAGGTTAATGGTGATTTAATATTATAAGTTATATTGTCTATAGATAAGGTTTTTAAGTAATATAACTTTGTATATAAGTAGTTAAATCCAATGCCAAATTTATGTTTTTGAAATATTGTAAATCCTATTTTAAAACCATGAATATTATAAAGTTTTTTAACAGAATAATTAAAACGGTTATTAAAATTAAAGTTAATAGAAGTAATAAAGCGACTAGTATCGTAATTTTGTGCTTTAATATTATTAGATAATAATATAATAAATATTATTATAAAATGTTTCATTCAAAAGAACCTTTTGGTAATTTTATTTTTACTCCATTTAATTTGAATTCTTTATCGTTTTTGTATGTAATGGTTAAATAAAGTAAACCGTTTTCGTCCATAAAATACCAGTTTTTTTCTTTTCGTCCCATAACGTAATATCCTTCACACTTTAATTTTCCATTTGGATAATACCATTTATACTTACCATTAGGATATCCTTGTACATAGGTTCCTATTTCAGCTAATTTACCATTGCTATAGATCGATTTCCATATGCTATCTTTAGCTCCTTCTGTATATTTTCCCATTTCGGTAATATCTCCTACTTGATAAATCCAAAAACCTGTACGTTCTCCATCAGAATATTGACCTTTTAAAATAACTTTTCCACTATCGTTGTATTCAATAAATGAACCTTCTTCTTTTCCTAAATCGTAATATTCTTCGCGCCAAATTTGTTTATTTGGATAATACCATACCCATTTACCATCAATTTTACCTTTTTTATATGTTCCCATTTGTTCAATGTTTCCGTCAGGATAATAATAAATCCATGTTCCTGTTGGTAAATTATTTAAATATTTTCCTTTTGCTTTTAATTCATTTGTTTCATAATATATTTTCCATTCACTTTGTTTTCGATCTAACGAATCTACTATACCTTCAGCAATAAGATTTCCGTTATCATCGTATTCTTTAGCAACTATAGCTTTACCTTCTGGATCGTATTCTTTATGTAATCCAACTTTTACACCATTTTTAAAAGCACCATAGTATTTTCTTTTTCCATTTTCATAAAATTCTTCTTTCCAATCTAATACTTCTAAACTATCTTTTATTGAATCGGCTATTAATATGCCTTTTTGATATAATTTTTTAATTAAAAGTTTTCCATTTATATCGAATTCTTTATAAATACCTGTAATAGTATCGTTTTTATAAAAAATTTCTTTTTGAATTTTATCATTTGGATAAAATGTTTTCCAATAGCCTTGTTTTAATCCTTTATCATCTGTTCTGTTTATATATTCACGTTGTATAACAAAGTCGTTAGAGTATTCGATTAAAGTAATTAAATTTCCATTTTCATCAAATTCTTTACTAAGGCCCGATTTTTTTCCGTTTTTATAGTTTACAATTTTTTGGAGTTTATTATTTTTGAAATAATATGATAAACCTTGTTTAATATCATCAATATAGAGTTCTTTAGCTATTAATCCACCATTTTTGTTTCCCAAACTATCGTAAGTCCATTGATATGTATATAAATAGCCGTTTTTTTTATCTTGTTTATAATTGATAATTTGACTTGTATCACCTTTTTCATTAAAAAAAACCCATGTACTATCAAGCATAAAAAATTTTCTATTTCCTTCCGATTTTATTTTTCCATTTGGATAATATGTTTTCCAAAAGCCATCGGGTTTACCATTTCGCATTGTTCCTTCGCTCGATACTTTTCCGTTTTCGTAAAAAAATTGTACAAAACCATCGTTTATAGGTTTGTTTTGTGCGTTTAAAATGATACTTGATATAAGTAGAATTATAAAAACAAAATGTCGCATAATGGTTCAAAAGTAGTCAATTTATTTTGACAATTCTAACATTTTTAAAATTGGCTTTTTTGCTTTTTCAATAATATCTTGTGATAATTTTACCTCGTATGTTTCGTTTTTTAATGAAAGATAAATTTTTTGTAATGTATTTAATTTCATGTATTTACAATCATTACAACCACATGTCGAATCGATTGGTGGAGCTGGTATAAATTTTTTATTGGGACAAGCTTTTATCATTTGATGTAAAATTCCCGATTCAGTTGCTACTATATATTCATTAGCCTTATCATTTTGTACATATTTTAAAAGTGCAGCTGTAGAACCAATAAAATCAGAAATTATTAGAATCGGTTTTTTACATTCTGGATGCGCTATAAGTTTAGCTTTTGGATATTCTTTTTTAAGCTCTAATATTCGTTCTAACGAGAAATCTTCGTGAACATGGCAAGCTCCATCCCAAATAACCATATTTCGACCTGTAAGACTATTAATATAGTTTCCTAAATTTCTATCAGGAGCAAATACTATCGGCTTATCTTTAGGCACACTTTCTACAATTTTAACTGCATTCGATGATGTGCAAATAATATCAGACATAGCCTTTATTTCAGCCGAAGCATTTACATAAGTTATTACAGTATGATTAGGATAATTTTTTAAAAAAGCTTCAAATTGATCGGCAGGTAATGAATCGGCAAGTGAACAACCTGCTTCTTTATCGGGTATCAGAACCTTTTTTTGTGGAGATAAAATTTTTGCTGTTTCTGCCATAAAATATACTCCAGCAAATACAATCATATCTGCATCGGTTTCGGCTGCTTTTTGTGATAATTGTAAGCTGTCGCCAATAAAATCAGCTATATCTTGTATTTCAGGTATTTGGTAGTAATGAGCTAAAATTATTGCATTTTTTTCTTTACGCAGTTTGTTTATATTTTTAACGAATTCTGAATTTTCAACCATAACTTATATTTTAAAAATACAAAATTATAATATTAACTTTAAAAAAATTCATACTTGTGATGATAATGATATACTGTTGATACTGTTTAAAATTTTTTAGCATAAATCGATTATTCACACGAAAAAATATTTTCTTAACATATTTTTAACATTAGCTTTATATGATTTTCAGGATATAATAGAAGTTTATTAACATTGTTAATAATTATAGTGAATTGCCTATTTTTAATATTTTTTAATTAACTTTTTCAATTATGAGCTGTTCAAAATTCACTATTAAATATTTTTAATTTTTTTGTTTAATTGCATAAACTAATTACGTAGCTAAAAATTTTAAAAAGAAAATTAAAGTTTTGAGAAAAAAATAAACAGTTATTAACACTAATGTTAAATTAATGTTAATTCATTAGCTTTCAATAAACTTTATTTTCTAAAAACCACTTTCTAAATTGATAATGAATAAATTTACAATTCACTATCTTTGTCGTTTGGTAACTATACTTGTTAATAAAATGGAAAAAATAGTAATTGCTTCTGATCATGCTGGTTTTGAATTAAAACAACTTATTAAAAAAGAACTAGAAAAATTAAGTTTTGAAGTAGATGATAAAGGATGTTTTTCAACCGAAAGTGTCGATTATCCTGATTATGCCCACAAAGCGGCCAGCGATGTAGATAAAGGTATTGTTAAAAGAGGTATTGTTATATGTGGCAGTGGCAATGGTGTTAATATGACAGTAAATAAATATCAAAATGTACGCTCTGCTTTGTGTTGGAACGAAGAAATTGCACACCTTGCTCGTTTGCACAACGATGCCAATATTATGGCTTTACCTGCACGATTTATTGCTGTAGATGAAGCTATAAAATGTTTACATGCATTTTTAAATACTTCATTCGAAGGAGGAAGACATATCAATAGAATCAATAAAATACCTATTAAACGATAGTTAATAGAGATTTTAAATTTTGGTTATTATTCTTTTTTCAGCAATAATCTGAATGGTGTTGTGGATTAACCAATTCACGATATTTTGCAACTACCTGTTTAAAATCTTCCCAAGCATCGTATTTTAATTTAGGATTTCGAAGCAAAGCTGCTGGATGAAAAGTAGGCATTACTAAACGATGATTCCATTGCATCCATTTACCTCGAACTTGGGTTATTTTTAAATTAGGGTCAATTAGACCATTTAAAGCGGTTGCTCCTAATAAAATTAAGATAATAGGATCAATTAGTTCTATTTGTTTATATAAATAAGGCAAACACATAGCTCGTTCTTCGGGCAGAGGTGCACGATTATTAGGAGGACGACATTTAACAATGTTAGCAATAAAAACATGTTCATTACGCGAAAAACCACAAACCGTTAATATTTTGTCGAGTAATTGACCGCTTCGACCTACAAATGGTCTTCCTTGTAGATCTTCATCGCGACCAGGTCCTTCGCCAATACACATAATTTTTGCCTGAAAATTTCCTTCGCCAAACACAACATGGGTTCGCCCTTTTGCCAATACACATTTTTGGCAGGCTAAAACTTCATTTTTCAAAATTTCTAACTGGCTCATGATGTCATCGAATAAGAGTGTGAATTAAATCAAAAAAAATGAGAAATAAAATTTTAAAATATAAAACAAAATTTTAAAAAGCTTACAAAAAAAGATGTATTTTTAAACCCCGAAAAACCAAATATTAAAATTGTATGAATTCAATAAAAGATGTAAATTTTAAAGGTAAAAAAGTTTTAATTCGTGTCGATTTTAATGTACCCTTAAACCATAATCGTCAAATAATGGATGATACGCGCATACGCGAATCGTTGCCCACTATTTTAAAAGTTTTGAACGATGGAGGTACAGTTATATTAATGTCGCATCTTGGACGTCCTAACGGATATGAACCCGATTATTCGTTAACACCTATTGTGCCTTTACTTTCAAAATTATTAGGTCGTAATGTAATTTTTACACGCGACTTATTTGGACCGAAAACATTCGAAGTATGTGGAAAAATGAAAGCCGGAGAAGTAGCCCTACTCGAGAACCTTCGTTTTTATCCAGAAGAAGAAGCTGGCGACGAAAAATTTGCACAAGAACTAGCTAAATTAGCCGATGTATATATTAACGATGCCTTTGCAACCTCGCATCGAAAACATACTTCAGTTGCTACCATCGTAAAATATTTTAAAGAAAACGCATATTTTGGCTTGTTGCTCGAAAATGAAATTCAAAACCTTGATAAAGTTTTATACGAAGCAGAGCCTCCTTTTACTGCCATCATTGGAGGAGCCAAAGTAAGTACCAAAATAGGCGTTATTAAAAATTTACTGAACAAAGTGGATAACATGATTATAGGCGGTGGTATGGCTTTTACTTTTATTAAAGCATTAGGCGGTAAAGTAGGCGATTCTATTATTGAAGATGATAAAATAGAATTAGCCAAAAGCATAATACAAGAGGTAATGCTTAAAGGAGTTAACTTATATTTACCAACCGATGCGGTTATTGCCAATGGTTTTTCAAACGAAGCGGCTACACAAATTGTTTCGGCCGATAGCATACCCGATGGGTGGATGGGCTTAGATATTGGTCCAAAAACGCGTCGTCGATTTGCTGAAATTATTAATCACTCACAAACCATATTGTGGAATGGTCCGATGGGAGTTTTTGAAATGGAAAATTTCCGTCAGGGAACTAAATCCATTGCTATTGCTGTTGCAAGTGCTACTATATCGGGTTCATTTTCGCTTATTGGTGGCGGCGACTCCGTTGCAGCTATTAACCAGTACAACCTTGCCGACCAAATGAGTTATGTTTCGACCGGTGGTGGTGCTATGCTCGAATACCTCGAAGGAAGAGAATTGCCAGGTATTGCTGCTATTCGAAAAAATAAAGTTGCTGCTGCTCCTAAAAACAATAAGAAAAAAGCATAAAAATTTTTTAAATTATTTTATAAAAATAAGTATATTTACAAATTGTTTAGTACCATAGTTCATTTTGGATTTATTTTAGGTTTATGAATAAGAAACGTTTTTATAAATGGCCTTTCATTAAAAAAGATACCTTAATTATGATAATGTCGGTGTCTTTGTTTAAATTAATAGGACAAAAAAGATATAGTATTAAAATAAAATTATCTTATTTACATAATTTATGTTTTGTAAAAATTAAACAATGTATAATTTTTTAATAAAAAATAATAAGAAATCAATATGACCAAAGAGCAAAAATTTTACAACTCACTGCAAGACATTTTCATTGGTGCTAAAATAGAAGGTCAAGGCGGATTTGTTAATTTGATGAAAATTAAATCAAATTATTATTCGAAGATTGAAAAAATACTTAAAGAAGATATTGAGAAAGCATTAAACCAATATCCAACATTTCGTGAAGAATTATTCGATAAGTTATACACATTTTTTAATCGTTACTTTACCGAAAGCGGTTCAATTTATTTTAATTCAACACCTTTTCACAACAATATTTACGAAAAGGTTTATACTGATGATAAAGATGTAATTTTATTCTGGAAAACTCAAATGCTTTATTATGTAAAAACGGATAGGATATTTAAAAGCATTCCTGTTGAGTTTGATAATTATAAATTTTACTTTGATGCATCAACAATAGAAAACAAAAAAGCCAACGAAAAACGCAGTTTGATATACGAATTAAAGGAAGTAAAAGAAGATAAAACAATAATTTTCAATGTGTATTATTCCGAAAAAGGCAGAGTAACCAAGACCGAAGACATACTCAAGGAGCTAAAGAAAAAAGAGATAAAGCTTGACGAAGAAACCTTAGAAAGAGCATTTCGCATATTTGAAAGGCAAAGTGAAGTAGATTTCTTTATTAACAAAAATGCAAAAGCATTTTTACAAGAACAGTTTAAACTCTGGAGTTATCAGTATTTTTGGGAAGGGGCAAAAGAATGGAGCGCAGATAGAGTAAATGAGTTACAGATCTTAAAAGATATTGCATTTAAGATAATAGATTTTATTAGTCAGTTTGAAGACGAGCTGGTAAAGATATGGAACAAACCGAAGTTTGTGAAAAACTCAAACTATGTGATTACTTTAGATAGAATAAAAGATATACATGTAGTAGAGAAGATATTGAATCATCAAAGCATTCAAGAACAGATAAAGGAGTGGCAAGAGTTAGGTATTGTTGAAGAGAGTTTTGACAAAAATAAAATTATTGAAAATGATGTTTTTGGTAAAAAAGTGAATGCTAAATTCCAATTTTTGCCTATAGATACCAAGTATTTTAAGGATTTAGAATTTGAGATTTTAAATTTGTTTGATGATTTAGACAAATCTTTAGATGGTTGGCTTATCAAGAGTGAAAACTATCAGGCATTGAATACAATATTGCCGAAATTTAAAGAAAAAGTGCAAACGATATATATTGACCCACCGTTTAATTTAGATTCATCTGATCAGTTTTTATATAGAACAAACTACAAAGATGCTAACTGGGCAACATTGCTTGAAAACAGATTAAGAATTGCAAGAGAATGGCTTAATGAAAGAGGAAGTATTTTTGTAAGGTGTGATTACAATGGGAATTGGATTGTAAGATGTTTAATGGATGATATTTTTGATGGAAATTTTATTAACGAGATAGCAGTCGGGAAAACTGCTGGTAAAAAGAAAACTGGCTTAAGTCTTTCATACACAAAGGATAACCTCTTCTTCTATGCGAAAAATCCTGAATATATAATCAACGAAACAATAAAAGAAACTTATGATTATTCATTTTATAAGAAGATTATAAAGATTCTTGAAAAAAATAATTTTAACAATAAAAACAAATTATCTGATATTTTGTTAAATAACCTTTTTTGGGTTGATTTAGATCATCGTCCGGGTGAAAGACAGACAAACAAAAGTAGAAAACTTTTAGGTATTGAGTTCAGTCCTCCGAAAGGAAGGCATTGGATTAAATCTCAAGAAAAATTAGACCAACTTTATAAAGAAGGAAAAGCAAGATTAAAAGATAAAGTTACAGAAAAAATTTATTACAAAGAAAGCGAGTTAAATAGCTTAAAGAATAACGATAACTTAATTATACAAGTATTCCTTGATAATGAAATAATCACGGACAACTGGACAGATATAAATGGTTATTCACAAGCAAGCGGTTTTCAAACAGAAAATTCTGAAATTGTACTTAAGAGATCAATTGAAACAGCGTCAAACAAAACTGATTTAATTCTTGACTTCTTCCTTGGCTCTGGCACTACAATCGCAGTAGCCCACAAGCTCGGCAGAAAATGGATTGGCGTTGAAATGGGAGAGCATTTTTATTCAGTAGTTTTACCGAGAATGAAAAAGGTTTTGTTTTACGATAAATCAGGAATATCAAAAGAAGTAAAGGAATATCAAGGCGGCGGCTTTTTCAAATACTACGAACTTGAACAATACGAAGAAACACTTGCTAATACCGTTTACGAAAATTACGATTTGTTTATTATTGGCGATAAATCACCTTATGAGCAATATGTGTTTATGAAAGACGAAAAAATGCTACGAGCATTCGAAATTGACTACGAAAACAAAAAAGTAAATGTAGATTTGAGTAAATTGTACCAAAACATTGACATTGCGGAAACTTTATCGAACTTAACTGGCAAATGGATAAAGAAAATCACACAAAATCAAGTTGAGTTTCCCGATGGCAGTATTGTCAATATAAAAGATTTGGATTATAAATCGATAAAGCAATTGATTTGGTGGGAGTAGTTATGGAAAAGAAAAAAGAATATAAACTTTTTGAAAGTGGGGCGAACTGGTTAAAAGCAGATTTTCATTTACATTCGCCTTTGGTACATTCTTTTACATTACCTAATGAAATAAATTTAGATAACGATTTAGACAAATTAGTAGAGCTATATATAAATAAGTTATTTGATAAAGAAATTAAGATAGCTACAATTACAGATTATCAACAGGTAAGGAAAGATTTTTTTGAGAAACTACAAACAAAAGCAAGAGAAAAAGCGATTTATATATTTCCAGGAATAGAATTATCAGTAAACTACGGCAAAGGATTGCATATTTTAATTATATTTGAGTATAACGAAGATATAGAAGGGATAAATAGATATATTAATTCCCTTGATCAAAATCCTCAAGAATCTTTAATAAAAAATGATAGGAGTCACCGCGACATAAACTTGCAAAAAGATTTAAAAATAGTTTTAGAAGAAATAAAAGCTAAATTTAATTGCTTAATAATTTATCCACATCCAAATGAAAAAAACGGAATTCTAAATTCTTTCCAACCTAAAGAATCTGCTGAATTATTGAAGTTTGCAGACGCAATTGAATTTATTGGTGAAAATGATAAGAGCAGGCTTATAAGTACTGGGTGTTTAGAAAAATCTTTCTTTGATAATTTTGCTATTATAGAGAATACTGATCCAAAGTCAATAGATGAAATAGGTTCAAAGCAAAGAAATAAGAAAATCAGAACAACCTATTTAAAATTAAGCAGTGTATCTATTAATGCTATTAAGCTTGCATTACACGATCCAACATTACGAGTTATAATTTATGAAAAAAGCGATAAAAATAACGATAGGATATTATCAGTAAAAATTAACGGAACATCGTTTCTGAAAAATGTTAGTTTAGATTTTAACCAAGATTTAAATACACTTATTGGTGGTAGAGGTGTTGGAAAATCAGCTATTTTAGAAGCAATAAGGTATTGTTTAGATTTGCCTATATACTCTGATAAAGCATATAGAGAGGATTTTGTAAAAAATGTTGTAGGAAGTGGTGGCACTATTGAAATTGAAATTGAAAGATTTTTTGGTGAAACCTCAATAAAAGATAAAATTAAAAGAGTAATAAGTCAGTTGCCGGTGGTAGAAGGGAAAAATCTTTCACCTGAAGATTTTTTTGGTGAAAAAATTCCTTTAATTTTAGGTCAAAAAGAATTATATGCCCTTTCGTTAAGAGAAGATTTTCAGCTATTACTAATTGATAACTTAATTGGTGATGTTATAAAAACGGAAGATTTGGAACTGAAAAAGTTGATTGCTGCTCTTGAGGAAAATTCAAGAGAATTGATATCAGAAAAAAAGAAAATTCAAAAAAAGGAAGAATACGAACAAGAACTTAAAACAATAAATGAACATATAAAAACATTTCAGGATCTCGGTGTGGCAGAAAAGATGGCTAAACACACTGAGCTTATACAAGACGAGAAAATATTAATAAATGCAATAGGTAAACTTAAAGACAAAATAAATGAACTTGATCAATCAATACAAGATACTGTTCAAGAAATTGAAAAATACAGTAAATTATTGCAAAATGGTAATAGTGTTGAAAAAAGTTTATTATTAGAAGCTTCAAATGAATTTTTAGGTATAAAAGAATATTTTGAGAAATTGAAAAAAGATTTTGAGATTAAGATAACTGCCTATGAACAAAAATTAGATGATTTGCAAAAAAAATGGCAAGAACAAAAGAAAAATTATGAAACTGAAATAAATAATATAAAACAAGAATTATCTGCAAAGGGGCTTGAACCAGACAAATATGAAACACTTATAAAAAGAAAAACCCAAATTGAGCCAATTATAAATGAATATTCAAAGATTACTTCAAAAATTACAGAATTAGAAAATACACGAAATAACTTAAAAAGTAAAATAAAAGAACAAAGACACAAATTATTTAATATAAGAAAAAATAAATTAGATGAATTAAATCAAAAATTAAATAACAGATTAAAGATTGATATTGAATATTTGAATAACAAAGAAAAATTCAAAGAACAATTTAGTGAACTGCTAAAAGGTTCAGGAATTTCTAAAGATGCAATCAACAACATTATTGAAAAAGATGTAATAGATGGTATAGAAATTTCAAATTATATTTGCTTAGGAAAACAAAAACTTCAGGAAATATTTGGATTCACTGACGCAATGGCTCAAAGATTATTGGAGTGGTTTAAAAATGATGAAAAATTATTTGAACTGGAAACACTTTTCCCTGATGATAAGATATTAATAAAACTAAAAGTAGAAGATACATATAAAGAATTAAGCACTCTTTCAGCTGGTCAAAAAGCAACAGCTCTGTTGATTTTATTATTTGCTCAAGAAAATAGAATACTTATAATAGACCAGCCTGAGGAAGATTTAGATAATAGATTTATATATGAAGATGTAGTGAAAATACTAAGAGAAATTAAAAATAATACACAAATAATTTTAGTTACACACAATGCAAATATCCCAGTATTGGGAGATGCTGAACAGGTTTTTGTTTTAGAAGCATCAAATAATGAGTGCTCCATTATGGATGTTGGATCTATCGATAAAATATCCATTGCTCAAAATATTAAATCAATAATGGAAGGTGGAGAAGAAGCATTCAAACGAAGAATTGAAAAATATGGAGTAAAAATATGAACACTATTGAATTATTAGAACTTATCAACAAAGGTGAAGGATACCACCTTGAATTTAAGCATGAAGAAGAAAACAACGAAGATTTTGCAAAAACTATTGTTTGTTTTGCAAATACCGATGGTGGTAAGATATTGATTGGTGTTGACGACACTGGCAGAACCATTGGAGTTTCAGACATAGATAAGTTAATGTTAAGAATGGATGATATCGCATTAAATCGTTGTGACCCACCGGTTATTATTTTACAAGAATCCATAAATATTGATGGAAAAAATGTTGTAATTGTTAATGTTGAAAAAGGAAGTCAAAGACCTTATAGAACAAAGTCGGGACATTATTATATAAGATCATCCAACCGTTGCCGACAAGCAACAAGAGAGGAATTATTGAGAATATTTCAATCTGCAAAAAGTTTGTTTTATGATGAAATACCAATTAATAACTCTAAATTAACTGACTTAGATATTTCATCTTTTAAGTTTTTTCTTAGAAAATACCTTAATATAGAAACAAATAATGAAGAAAAGATCATAAATTATCTTTGTAATTTTCATTTATTAGAGAAAGAAAGTTTAACACCTACATTTACAGGAATTTTGTTTTTTGCTAATAACCCGCAAAATTTTGTAAGTGAGAGTAGAATTGTTTGTGCAAATATTGAGGGTACAGATATTAGTCAAACAGATCTTGAAACAAAAAATCTGACAGGTAAAATATCTGATATAATTAATAATGTTGAAATTTTTTTCAAATTATCCCTTCGCAATAAACATAGAATAAAAGATTTTCAACCAGAATCAGAATATGAAATTCCGCTCACTGCTTTAAGAGAAGCCATTGTAAATGCTATTGCTCATAGAGATTATACAATAAACGCCCCAATACGAGTTTTAATTTTTACCAATAGAGTGGAAATTCGTAGCCCTGGTAGACTACCTAATACGGTAACAGTTGAAAGCATAAAAGTAGGCGGTTCTCATGTATTAAGAAATCCAACCATTTACAATATGCTTTTGAAAATGGGTTTGGTGACCGATTTAGGGAGCGGTGTAAGAAGAATAATTAAATTGGTTAAGGAACACTTAAATAAAGATGTAGAATTCGAAAATACAGAAAATGAATTTATCATTAAAATACCGAGAAAAACGGAATGAAAGAGAGGAAAAAAGATTTTGACCATAAATTAATAAAACTTTTAATTTGGTGGGAGTGAAATGAAAATAGAATATCAATACATAGAATCGGATTTTAAAGATTATAAAGGTGTTTCATTCTCTGATATCGAATATAAAGAACTTTTAAAAAATGAAGTGAAAGATAAATTACTCGATACACCGCAAAGAAATGAAATGGTATCAACTCTTGAAGGACTAAAATCAGAAACAGGCTTTGAAGGATCAGAAACCTTATTGGCTGATATACAATATTTGCAAAATCGTTCAGTAGATGTACAAGATTTTAGAATTGGCGAGGCGTTTGCTGAAGTTTGTTTGGAAAAACATTTTAATTGTCGTTTTTATTGGAATGAACTTAGAGATGCACGAAATCCAAAAGGGAATAAAACAGGTGCAGATTTAGTGGGATTTATAGAAATAGGTAATGAAATATTGTTTTTATTTGGAGAAGTTAAAACATCTTCCGAGCAAAAGAGCCCACCACAAGTAATGACTAATCCAACGGGTATAGAAAATCAATTAAAAGATTTATATAAAGACAAAAATAAGAGAATAAATTTGATCAGTTACATTCAAAACAAGATAAGTTTGAGTAATAATTTAAATTTTAAGGAAAATTTTGCTAATGCGATAAGAAGCTATTATCAACCGAATGGGAGTAAGTATTTATTATATGGTGTGTTGGTAAGGGATACAGGCGTAAACGTAGATGATATAAAACAGAGTTATGACAAATTGAAACAACAAGTACTTAATCCAATAGGTTTAAGGTTATTGGCAATTTATGTTTCAATACCTAAAAATCAGTGGTTAAAAATTATAAACGGTGATGAGAATGTTGGCAACTGATAAGTATAAAATACTTGAAAAATATTTCCCCGATTTACTTCAGGGAATTTCAGAAATAATTCAAAAAGGTAAATTATCCAAGAGATTTAATACATTGCTATTAGATGCAAATAAAAAAACCGAGCTAATTAAAGCAAAAGAACTTTGTGAATTAAAAATATTAGAATTATGGCATAATCAAGATGATGAAAAATTTAAAATATTATGTTCAGTTTATTTTGATATATCAACATTATTAAACTTTGACATAAAGACAGAAGAAGACATTTACGAGGTTATAAAATTAATTTCTTTGGGATATTTGGGTGAACATTCACATTTTGTAAAAGATTTTTTGAATCTACAAAAACAAAAAATAGAAGATTTAATTGTTACAGATAAATGGAATAGTCGTTTATTAAACAATATCTTTAAAGTTATAGTAAGTTTAGTTATAAAAAAATCCTGGAAAGATATTTCACAAGCAATTGAGTTAATCAATGAATTACGAAACGAGCAAAAAGAATTTGAAGAAAATTATTTAAATCAATTAGGAGAAGAAGGTCGACCATATGGAGCGGCAGAGCTTGTATCTCTTTATCACTTTGCCAAAACATCAGAAATATTAGGTCAATATCTATTAGAAGGGAAAACGCCAAACAATGATTTTGATATTGAGAATAAAGTAAAATACCTTATTGGAATAGCAAAAGAATTTGCCAATGCTTCTGCTAATATGATGCTTGAGTTGTTGTATCAATATTTCGAAGCATTTAGCATTAAGCTAATCAAGAATACAATATGGTATAATTTAACAGGAATAAATCATTGGGTGAGCGAGTTTAATAAGTTTATTAAAAAACGAGAAAATCATCCTATTTATGAATTGTTATATCCCCAAAAAGAGGCAATTTCAAAAGGGCAATTACTAAATCCATCTTATAGATCTATTGTAATAAATTTGCCTACTTCAAGCGGCAAAACATTAATTGCGGAATATAAGATTTTACAAGCATTAAATGAATTTAAAGAACGGGGTGGATGGGTAGCATATATAGTACCCACAAAAGCGCTTGTAAACCAAATATATGTTCGTTTAAATCAAGATTTAAGTGAAATTGGATTAAAAGTTGAAAAAGCTAGCGGTGTTGCAGAAATAGACGGGTTTGAATCATATTTAGTTGAAAATAAAGGAGATAATACAGATTTTGATATTTTAGTTACAACTTATGAAAAACTGAATCTTTTAATTAGACAAGGACTTGGAACTACGGAAAAAAGACCGCTTGTTCTTACAGTTGTGGACGAAGCTCATAACATCGAAGAAAATCAAAGAGGTATTGCATTAGAATTGTTATTAGCAACAATTAAAAATGATTGTAGAGAAGTAAATTTTTTGCTTTTGACACCAGATATTCCAAATGCTAAGCAAATAGCTGAATGGCTTGGAGGTGAAAGAGGTAAAGAACTAAATGTTGAATTTGATTGGTGGCAACCTAACGAAAGAGTGGTAGGGGCATTACAGATAGATGGAAGAGGTAAAAAATTTGATATATACTTACAAACACTAAATACTATTAAAGGTACATATCAAATTTCAGAAAAAATACCATTAATTTCTTCTAGCAATATCGAAAATTTAAATGAAAATAGATCAAATATTTCTGCTTCAAAATTAAAGTTAGTCAAATTTGTAGGTAGAAATATTTTAGATATTAACAACCCGTTTATCATTTTATCAAATAGTATAAATGATACTTACACGATTGCTGATTATTTATGTGAGAACTGTGATCAAAATTTTGAAGTAGATGAGGATATTCAATTAATGAAAAAGTTTATTCAGACAGAAGTTGATGAAAATTTTCCGTTAGTAAAATATTTAGATAAACGAATAGCCATTCATAGCTCTGCAATACCAGATGAAATAAGACAATTAATAGAATTGCTAATGGTGGAAGGAAAATTACAAGTATTAGTCGCAACAACTACTATTGCTCAGGGCATTAATTTTCCTGTTTCTGCTGTAATAATGGGATCTTATAATTATCCTTTTTTAGGATCAATGCCTCCTCGTGATTTTTGGAACCTTGCAGGTAGAGTAGGTAGAATTGGACAACAATCTATGGGCTGGGTCGGGATCGCTTGCAGAAATGAAAACGATACAAGAGAAGTATCTCAATATGTTCAAGAAGCTTCAAAAGATTTATTGTCAAAATTGGAAGAAGCTATTGAGGTTGTAATTCAAAATGAAAACGAAGATTTTTCAAGATGGCTTTATAAAGACGAACGTTGGTCTTCTATTTTACAATACATCTCTCATTTAAGATGTCAAATCAGTGATTTAAACGAATTTATTAATCATCTGGAAGAAAAATTACAAGCTACTTTGGGCTTTAGACAAATGGATGAAAACAAAAAAAGATTTTTAATTACAAAACTAAGAGAATATGCAAATAATCTTTCCTTGGAAGATGCGCAAAGAGCTGATTCAACGGGTTTTTCTACTGTTTCTGTAAGGCAAATCATTTCTAAATTATCTGTTTCAAATATTTCACCGAATGATTGGAAGAAAGAACAACTTTTTTCGGAGGATAATAAAACAATGCAAAAACTTGTAGGTATAATGCTAAATACCTATGAAATTAGGAAATCCCTAGAAGAAATTAAGATTGGAGAAAGAGTTTTAGATCAAAGTAGTATTTCTAAATTATTAGTAAATTGGGTTAATGGCGAGAATATCTCGCAGATAGCCAATTTAATATTCCCTAATTATGAAGATAAGAAAAAAGCAATTGAATTAACAACAAAATGGATTTACAAAGCCATAACCAATATGGCTAGTTGGGGAATATCTGCAATACAGAAGATGCCTACCAGCGGTATTGACTGGGATTATCTTTCAGAACTAGAAAAGAAAAAGATAATGAATATTCCTGCTTATATTTTGTATGGAGTAAATACAGATGAAGGAGTGTTGATGAGAAAAGCAAATGTGCCACGAAGTATAGCAAATAACTTGGGAACAGTATATAAACAACAATTTGGTGATGAAATTTATAATTCTAAGACATCTCAAGTTATCGAATGGTTAAATTCTCAAAAAATTGATGTCTGGAAAAAAGTTTTACCTGCAAATTCAAAGCTATCTGGTGAAGAGTATTTTAAAATATGGAAAAAATTAAATTACAATTATTAGAACCTTTAATTTGTTGGGAGTAGTATGAACAAGAAATTAGCCAAATTGCCACCAGTGATAAATGTAGAAACGGCAAACATTTTAAAACATAATTCAAGAGCTATGTATAGCTTAGGTCGTTTGAATGGTATAGCACAAACTATTCCCAATCAAGCTATTTTAATTAATACATTACCACTCTTAGAAGCAAAAGAAAGTTCTGCAATTGAGAATATCATTACTACGCATGATGAATTATACAAAGAATCTTTATTTGAAAATATTATTTCTAATCCAGCTGTTAAAGAAATACAAAATTATAATATTGCAATAAAAGAAGGTTTTAAAATTGTTACTAATAATCAATTTTTATCAATCAATCATATTATAGAATTACAATCTTTAATTGTTAAAAACAAGGCAGGTATAAGAAAACTACCTGGCACAGTTTTAAAGAATGAGCAAACTGGTCAAATTGTATATACACCACCACAGGATTATAATGAAATAATGTTATTACTCGACAATCTTGAAAAATTCATAAACGATGATACCTTCTTTGATGCCGAACTTTTAGTTAAAATGGCTCTAATCCATTATCAATTTGAATCAATTCATCCTTTTTATGATGGAAATGGAAGGATAGGAAGAATCATAAATGTGTTGTATCTGATTTTGAAAGGTTTGTTAAATCTTCCAATTTTATATTTGAGTAGGTATATTATTAAAAACAAAACCGATTATTATCGTTTGCTTCAAGAAGTAAGAGAAAATAATTCTTGGGAAGATTGGATTGTTTTTATCCTCAAAGGTGTTGAAGAAACATCAGAATTTACAATTAAACTTATAGAAAACATTAAAACTTTAATGCAAGAATATAAACATAAAATTAGAAATAATTTTAATTTTTATTCGCAAGATTTACTAAATAATTTGTTTTCTCATCCTTACACTAAA
>JABUFC010000031.1 GCA_013314715.1 Bacteroidales bacterium
AAAATGAACCAACAGCAAACTATGAGCTTATCGAGTACAAAGGCGACAAAATGCCCGTAGCTATTCATATTATAATGAACAACTTCACCAATTACGAATTCCAACTCGAACAAGGCGATATGCTCTATCTCTTCTCCGATGGCTATGCCGACCAATTTGGGGGCGAACATGGCAAAAAATTTATGTACAAGCGTTTTAAAGAACTTATTTTAGCAAATGCCCATAAACCTATGAACGAACAAAAACAAGCATTCGAAGAAACCATTGTGCAGTGGATTGGAAATGGAGAACAGACTGATGATATCACTGTGGTTGGAATAAAAGTATAAAATTATTTTTTACAAGTTAAATAAACTTCAAAATATAACTAACCAAAATAATCAAAGTATTTATAATAAACCAAAAAATTAATATACGAGCTCCATGTTTAAATTGAAATTTAAGATGTAGAATTAAAAAAATAAACATTAAAATAAGAGGAATTAAAGCAGGGAACAATTGTAAACTCTCAACAATATTACCCTTAAGCAAAGCTATTAACGAGCGTTGCATACCACACCCCGGGCATTCAATGCCCAAAAATTTCTTATAAAAACAAGCCCCCTGGTGATCTTCAAGCCATTGAATAATAGAATAATACCAATGCATTATTCATCATAATTTTTATAATCTTTAGGAATAATAAAAAGCGACTTATCAAGAAGCTTTTTTTGTATTGAAATAACGCGTAAAGTCATTTTTTGCTCACGTAGTGTTGTTCGTTCTTCGCTAAGCATAGGAAAATAACCATAAGAATCGGGTATTTTTAAAAAATAGCTGGCATGTTTTTCTGACCTGTTCCAAAGTCGAAGAAAATCTACAAAAAAATCAAAATTATCTTTTGCCACCCAGTAAGCAATTTCAGTGTTTTGTTTTTTATTGCGAACACGCCACTGGTAACATTTATAACCCAAAATTTTCTTACTATTATTTGTTTTTAAAATTGTATAATCATCTATATTTAATTTATTTTCATGATATTCATTAACAGGTAAATATAAATACATTTTTCGCTGTGGATTAACGGCTATGATGGTCTTTTTTTCAAGATTATAAAGTATATAATTTTCGGGGGTTTTACAGTTTTTGCATCGATTATGCTCATCCATTCGAACTAATTTATCCTTTACATAATAAGTGTAATAAAGCGTGTCCGAAAACATTTCCATCGAAAAGAAAATAATTCCCTCGAAACTTTTACTTAAATCAGAAACAATTTCTGTTTTTACACTTGGTTGTGCCATCAATCCTAAAAACGATAAACAAAAGCAAAAAATATTAAAATACTTCATTCAAAATAATATTTAGTTTGTAAAAAAGTAATTTTTTTACGAATGATGATATTAAAAGTTTCGTTTATTTTGCATTAATTATGAACAATCTAAATCATTTAGCAATAGGATTAAAAGGAGAATCGATTGCCTCGCAATTTCTTATCGAAAAAGGGTACGAAATACTTAAAACCCGATGGACTTATAAGCATAAAGAAATTGACATCATTGCAAAGCATGGCAACATATTAGTGGTTGTAGAAGTAAAAACCCGAACCAATAATCAATATTCACAACCCGAAGAAGCTGTCGATATAAAAAAACAACATTTTTTATCCGAAGCCGTCGAAGCATTTATTCAAGAATATAACGATTTTGATGAAATTCGTTTCGATATAATAGCTATTATTTTGAAACAAAAAGAATATACCATTTACCATATCGAAAACGCATTTGAACCTATATAAGCTATGAGAGTAATAATACAGCGAGTCAAACAAGCTAAAGTTGAAATAGAAAACAAAACGCATTCCCAGATTTCTAAGGGATTATTGATTTTTGTCGGCATCGAAGAGCAAGACACCGCCGAAGATGCTACTTGGCTTGCTCGTAAAATTGTCAATCTTCGCATTTTCGACGACGAGAATGGAGTGATGAATAAATCAGTTAAAGAAGTAAATGGTGAAATATTACTTGTAAGTCAATTTACTTTACACGCTCTTACCAAAAAAGGCAATCGTCCTTCGTATATTCGTGCCGCTCGACCCGAATTAGCAATCCCTTTATATGAACATTTTCAAAAGGAGTTGGTATTAGAGCTTGGCAAAAAAATTTGCACCGGCGTGTTTGGTGCCCATATGCAAGTATCCTTAATCAACGATGGGCCTGTAACCATTTGGATTGATAGTAAAAACAAAGAATAGCCTTATTTTTTATGCGTTCTGCGTATCCATGGAGGTAAAAGAAATACACCTACAAAAAGATAGGGATAATAACTAACCATTCGCCAGGATAGAGCAAGCAAAGCGACAAATCCTACAGGTATAAATACCGATAAATAATCGGAAAAGACGACTTCGGCAAAACCGCTTGCACCCGGACTTGGAAGCACTAACATCATAACCCACATTACCAATTGACGTGCAAAAATCTCAAAATGCTCGTATAAAGTTATACCATTATTTTGCAAATTGATACCGGCAAGCAAAGCAAGCAACAAAAAATTTACCACCCAATAACGAGCCGTCCATGAAATAACCGTAGCCCCAAATGTTTTTAACCAAAATATAAACGATTTACCTTTTAATTCGTTCGATGCTAAAATAATATCATCTCCAATATGATCTGCTTTTTCTCGCCATTTCTTTAAAAACCATAAGCGAAATATAGCCGTCAGAATATTTTTTAAAGCCTGAGGATTTATAAATAAACCATAAGCAATAAAAGCATCGAAAATAAATTTAATGCCATAACCAATAAAGGCAAAATACAAATAATTGCCAGCAAACGCACTGCTACTAATAAAAAGCTGATGAATGCCAACCGAAAAAACAATAAGAGGAAAAAATATTATAAAATAAAGCTCATCTAAAAAAGCCGTTGCCATAACAAGTGCCGTGCTTTTTCCTAATGGAATTCCTTCTTTGTAAATAAAATAGGTAGCAACGGTTGTTCCTCCAACCGCAGAAGGCGAAATGGCAGAAGCAAATTCCCAAAGCATAATAATATAAAAAACTTTTTTCCACGGTAGTTTTTTATCGCTCAGTATTCGCAAACGAATCATGTACCCCACATCGCGCAAAAACATCATAAAAAATGATATGACAATAAAGAGCAAAACTACATGATTGAACGAAAAGGTATCAACCGCTTGTTGATTCCAATCTTTGTAAATTAAATAACCCACAATAGCCAAACCAAATAAAATAGGAAGAATAATTTTTATGGGCGATACTTTACGTAATATAGTAGGTTTAGCTTCTGTCATTTTTTTTCAGCATAAAAGTAATTATTTTTAAACAAATTTTTTACGACTATGAAGCATAATAGTTTTTTAATAAGCATCCTTTTTTTAGTTTATTCAATTCAAATAAGAGCATCGCACAGCGATTCTATTGATGTTGTTCATTACGATATACATTTAGAAATTACCGACTTTACCAATCAAATAATTAGCGGTTACGTGGAGTTAACGGTGGTTTCAAAAATAAATAATCTTCAGCAGGTGAATTTAGACTTGCTCGAAATGGTTATCGACAGCATTACGGTTAACGATGTTAAAATTCCTTCTTTTACTTACGACGACAGAACCTTACAAATACCCCTTTCGTCGGCAATCAATGCCAATGACACCGTGCGGATAGCGGTTTTTTATTTTGGACACCCTCAAGAAGACCCAGGTTCGAGCCATTGGGGAGGATTTAAATGGACTTCGAATAGTGCGTTTAATTTAGGCGTGGGCTTCGAAACCATTCCACACGTTTTTGGGCGTTGCTGGATTCCTTGTAACGATGATTTTGAAGATCGAGCTACCTACGATTTTTATATCAACGTGAATGCGGCACTGAATCATATGGCTGTATGCAATGGCGAATTAGTCGATTTTCAAAATACATGTAGCGGTAAAAGACTTTGCCATTGGCGCATGCGAGACGAAATTCCCACTTATTTGGCTTCGGTTGCCGTTGCCCCTTATGTTTGCCTAACCGATACCTTTAATGGAATGTTAGGACAAATTCCCATTGAGCTTTGGATATTGGAAGCCGATACATTAAAAGCTAAAAACTCTTTTGCAAATCTTAAAAACATACTCCAGCTATACGAAAGCAAATTTGGACCTTATCGTTGGCAGCGAGTAGGTTACGTTTCGGTCGATTTTTCAAGTGGTGCGATGGAACATGCCACCAATATTGCCTATCCACGCTTAGCCATCAACGGCAATACCACATACGAAACCTTGTATGCTCATGAGCTTTTTCACCATTGGTTTGGAAATTTAATTACATGCAGTAAAGCAGAAGAGATGTGGATAAACGAAGGCTGGGCAACTTTTAGCGAATTTTTACATGATGAGACCTTTTCAGATTACAACACTTATCTTACTAACAAAAGAGCTATGCAATATAATGTTTTACGTTATGCTCATATCGAAGATGGTGGTTACTATGCCCTCAATAATATTCCTCAATCGAATACTTACGGAAAATCATCGTATGACAAAGGAGCATTGATGGTTTTAAATCTTCGGCATTTCTTGGGCGATAGTTTGTTTTATGCCGTTATGACGAATTATTTGGCTGATAGAGCTTTTAAAACAGTCAGTTCCGAAGATATGCGCGATTATTTAGCTCAACACGCCAATCCCAAGGTGCACGATTTTTTCGACACTTATATTTTTACACCCGGATTCCCTCATTTTTCGGTCGATTCGTTCAAAGTTGAGCCTCTCGGTTTGCAATATCGACTCATCGTGTATTCTAAAGAAAAATTAAGAGGACGTTCTACGTTCTCATCTTATGCTCAAACCGAAGTTACAGCGTTAGATAACGCTTGGAATATGCGTACATTCAGAATCACCCTGCAAAATGGTTATGGCATCGACACTTTTTATACCGATATTAATCCTATAACTCTGATAACCGATCTTTTTGAACGTGTAAACGATGCAACCACCGACCAATATAAGGTTATTAAAACAGCCACCAATTATACGTTCGACAAATGTAATTTTGTCGGAATTGTATCTGCCATTTCCGATTCTGCATTAGTAAGAGTTGAAAACAATTGGGTGGCACCCGATGGTTTTAAAAATCCTATACCCGGCTTATTTATTTCGCATGAGCATTATTGGTCGGTAAATGGCATTCTACCCCAAAACTTTGTCATGAAAGGACGGTTCCAATACATAAGAACAACCACACCCGAAGGCGGCGGATTCGATAATGAGCTCATCAACAACAGCATCGATTCGCTGGTATTATTGTATCGCCCCGACAGAGCACACGATTGGCATATCATCCCATTTACAAAGACTGGCACCCCTTATTCAGGATATTTAACCACCGATACCGTGCATACCGGCGAATATACTTTTGGTATATGGAATTGGGCTGCATGGAACAATATGGGACAAATTACCAAACCTAAACCCGAAATACAAATCATACCTAATCCCACCACGGGCGATTGTGCGCTAAATTATGCTTTTGTTCCCAACACCTTGCTAGAAATAGTAAATGCTAATGGACAAGTTGTTTTTCAAGATAAGATAAAGCATGCAACTGACCATTATTGGCTTTCAATGGCAAATTTAAAGAATGGTATTTATTGGGTTAAAATATCAAACACAAGCAACATGCCTGTATTTACTAAGATTGTAAAAAAATAATATTCCAAAATATTCATACCGTTTTAAACTACTTTCGGTTTAGCTATATGTAAAAAAAGAATTTTGATTGAAAGTTTACTGCACATCATACCCGTCCAAAATAATTTATAAAATTAAAAAAGTAGGGGTTGGTAACACTTCAAAAATGAAGTAATTTAGACCTTTGCAAAACTCTCGATGTATATAATACAACCATTTATCGAGAATAGCTATAAATAATGCAAACTATTTTATATCTTTGTTTGTTTTTGGTTTTAACTGTTTAAAACAATTTCAGATAAAAGCTATTTTTATGAGTATATTTTCAGCTTATCTGCCTTTATTACCATTATTGCAAAGTATTTTCTTTTTGATTTTATTCTTATCGTTTTTTAAAAAGTCTTTGTCTTATATTTTATTAACATTAAATTTTATTTTTTTATTTCTAGGTTTTACCATTGAGTATTTTAGTTCTTTAGCCAATTATTCAGTTTCAAGCTGGTCTTATTATATATTTTTTTTGGTTTTATTATCAGTAAATCCTCTTTTTTATTTATTTATTAAAAGTATTTTAACTGAACATTTTAAGTTTAAACTAAAATATCTGTTTCATTTTTTACCCTCATTATTATTTTTTATTCTATCTATTTTTATAATTTACTATTTACCTAAATATATTTTTATACGTTTAGTAGAAAACAATCTAATAAAAAATGATTACAATAATATTTACTTAATCATATTAACAAATATATATTGGATAGTACAATATGGTATTTATAATATTCAATTATTATTCTATTCAATATTAATATTCATTATGTTAAGAAAATACATGTTAGAAATAAGTAAAAACTATTCTAATGCTGAAAAAATGAAAGTTAAATGGATATATGTCTTAATAATAATTAACTTATTATTTAATATTTGGGATATAGCCTCTATATATATACATGTTTTTCAGAAGTTTCCAGACATGTATTATTTAATGAACTTTTTATATATTACATTGTTTGGAATCAATGCCTTAAAGCATCAACTTTTATTAACTAAAAACGATAAAATTCATATTTTACAAAGCGTAGAACTATTAGATGATATTCAAGATAAAGATGATAACGAGCAATCATTTAAAATTGTAAAAGAAAGGGAACTCATTGGTAAATTAGAATACTTAATGAACCGTGAGCAACTTTTTTTAAACCCTGATTTAAAACTTAATGATATTTCTCAAAAGTTAAAAATACATAGAAATGTTATTTCTAAGGTTATAAACCAACATTGGAAAGTAAATTTTTTTCAATGGGTTAATAATTACAGATTGGAAAAAGCTAAAGAATTATTATCGAGCCATGATTTCAATCATTTATCTATTGAAGGCATTGCTAAAACAGTAGGCTTTAATTCAAAATCAGTTTTTAATCCTTTGTTTAAAAAAAAGTATGGTATCACGCCGTCCGATTTTAGAAAAAAATATGCTAAATAATGTAATAATATAAACTCTTCATTTTTACACATAATACACAAAATCAGGTTAATATACAAATAAGAACGTTTAAATTTAAAACTCGAACGTTTAAAAAGAATATTTAATTTTAATATATACTACTTTTGCAAAAACATGGTTATGAAAAATTATCTTTTAATAGTATGTGTTTATTTTGTATTGCTCAATTTTAATTACATCAAAGCAGCAAAATTTACGGTAACAAATACAAGCGACTCTGGGACAGGTAGTTTAAGAGAAGCCATAAATTCGAGTAATTCAAATTTTGTGGCCGATACAATTATATTTAATATACCAACATCCGATTTAGGATATAACCCACAAACCAATACCTTTACCATATCAATAAATAGTTTGTTGCCTTATTTAATCGGTGGTAATTTATTTATTGATGGAACAAGTCAGCCTGGTTATTCCGGGTTACCTAAAATAGCAATAACAACTGGTAATCCTTTGTCCGTCCCTTGGGCTTTAGGTATATTTTCTTCGAATAATAAAATCAAAGGGTTACAAATTATTGGTTTTTCTATTGGAATTTTATTATCTGAATCTACAGGCACCAATAACCATGTTGAATCTTGTTTTATTGGCACAAATCATAATGGTACTTCAGCAATGCCTAACACAAACGGTATTGTTATAAACAATAACGCTAATGGGAATGTTATTGCAAACAACATTATTTCAGGTAATACAGCCAATGGTATTGTCATTAAAAAATCGAACAATACTTCAATAATTGGAAATAAAATTGGCTGTGATTTTAATGGCACCCATCCCATCCCTAATGAGAATGGAATAACAGCCGATTCATCAAGCAATAATGTTATTGGTGGATTATTAAGTTCAGAACGCAATATTATATCAGGTAATAGCCAGAGTGGTATTCTGATTACAGGCAGAACATCAACAAATAATATTGTACAAGGCAATTACATTGGCATAGATGTTACAGGTACAGCCAAACTTTCAAATTTATATGGAATAACTGTAACTAAGGCATACGGCAACATTATAGGAAGAAATAATATTATTTCTGGCAATATAGATATTGGTGTTCTCTTTACAGGGAAGCACACAAGAAACAATATAGTAAAAGGAAATTTTATTGGTACTGATTATACTGGGACTCAATTATTAGATAATCATAAAGGTGTTGTTATTAAAAGCTTAGCAAATTCTAATATTATAGGAGGAAATACGGCATTGGATAGAAATATAATTTCTGGTAACATAGAAATTGGTGTGTATATCGAAGCAGCTGATAGCAATAAAATTACCGGAAATTATATAGGTCCCGATGTTACCGGAACAAATAAAGTTCGAATTCCGGACGTAAACGGCAATGATTCTTTGATACAAGGCAATGGAGTAGAATTTAATATTGTTGCAAAGTATAATATTTTAGGAGGACCATCATACGGCGAAAGAAACATAATATCGGGACACAAAGTTTATGGTGTGGTATATTATGGTCATTGTAATAATAATACTACTATAAACAACTTTATTGGTACCGATGTTACAAGCAAAAATTCTTTGCCTAATGCTACCGGAATTTGTTTCGATTGTGCTTCAAATCATAACGACGTTATTAATTGTGTATTGTCTGGCAATATTGGATATGGATTATTTTATGTAACCCGAGGTACAGAATATAATAGATTGTTAGGCAATATGATTGGAGTCGATTCATCTGGAACTCAAGCGGTACCAAATGATATTGGCATGGTAGTCTCTACAGGTACAGCAAATAATATTATTGGAGGAAATTCGCCAAACGAAAGAAACATTTTTTCGGGTAATAATTTGAGTGGACTAATGATAACAAATCAATTGACCGAAAATAATATTATTAAAGGCAATTATTTTGGAACAGATATAACGGGAACAGTTGCAATTCCAAATTTATATGGAGTAATGTTCTCTACATTTACAAAACATAATACGTTAGACAGCAATCTCATTTCCGGAAATTTATCATCAGGTATTATTATATACGAAGAAGCCGATAGTAATTTAATAATTAATAATAAAATAGGTACAGATATCTCAGGCATGAACGCTCTTGCTAATCAATCTGCTGGAATTTATATTGACCAAGGAGCGAAATACAACACGGTAGGAACCCTAAATAAACCAAATATAGTGGCATATAATATCGGAGGTGGAATATTGATTAATAATGAAAATACTAAGTTTAATAAATTATCAGGTAATGCTATATTTGATAATGATGGGTTGGGAATTGATATTTTCCCATTTGGCATAGTAAATCAAAATGATTTGGGCGACTTAGATGATGGACCTGCTAAAATGATGAATACACCTCTTATCAATTATGCAGAATACAATGGAGTTGATACATATGTTCAAGGAACAATAGATACACAAAACCCATCGGGAGTTACTATTGAAGTTTATGCCGCAAAACCTGATGCATATAATTGTGGACAAGGTCAACGTTTTGTTGGGGCTGCCTTGGCTGATGTAAATGGGAATTGGAATTTAACTACTAATTTGCTTTTAGGAACAGATGTAGTTACCGCAATTGCTATTGATAATGAAGGTAATACTTCAGAATTTTGTCAAAATGCTTCAATTATTACCAATATCAGTCAACATGAATTTTTGCAAGTAGAAATGTTTCCTAATCCTTGCTCGGATAAATTTGTAATAAGAATACCTAATTCATACAATAATTTTTGTGTTTCAATTTATGATATGCACGGAAGAATTATTAATAAAATGATAGACTGTAAAAATACTAAAGAATACATTTGGAATTTAGAAAATGACCAAAAACAAAGAGTAGTCTCTGGACAATATATTATTTCGATAAGTTTTAACGATGGTTCTTCGATATCTAAATTAATAACTGTTTTATAATTAAGAATATGAGAAAGTTTATTTTACTTATCCTTTTAATATTTAGTGTTAACTTTTTATTAGCTAATACTTACGTTGTTACTAACACAAACGATTATGGAACAGGCTCATTAAGAGCAGCCCTGCTCAATTGTTTATCTAATCCAGGAACACCCCATACTGTTGTTTTTAATATTCCAACTTCCGATCCGGGATATAATCCAACCACGGGTGTTTGGACTATTGTGTTCTACGACGAAGGTTTACCTCCTTTAACCACGGGTCATATTACTATTGACGGTACTACACAAACCAATTATGCAGGGAATACAAATCCCTATGGTCCCGAAATTTGCCTTAATGGAAATATGAATACCGTTGAATATTGTATTACCATTCAGAATTCGGCTTATAATGTAATAAAAGGGTTAATAATTAATGAATTTCTTTATGGCATTCAAATTTATGGATCGGGCTCTCATCACAATTCTATATTAGGATGTTATTTAGGTTGTAATCATGATGCTACAGTTAGAAAAGGGAATTATAATGCTATCGAAATTATAAGTGGAGCTAACCAAAACCAGGTTGGTGGACGTACACCCGATGAGCAAAATATCGTTTCGGGCAATGAATATGCAGGTATTAGAATAAGTGATGCGCACTATAATCTTATAATTAATAATTTAGTTGGGGTTAATCGAACAGGAAGTTCCGAATTACATAATTATGATGGTATTACAGTTGAAGGAGCTTCAACATATAATCAAATTGGTGGTGATTCAACTATTGAACGCAATGTAACTTCTGGAAATGTTGCCTATGGTATAGATATTTTTGGAGTTGGATGTATGGGAAATAAAATACAAGGAAATTTTATTGGTACAGATATTACAGGTTCGTATGCCATTGCAAATACTTATGGTCTATTATTTGACGACCGTTCTCATCAAAATTTGGTAGGTGGTTATAATGTAGGCGAAGGGAATTTAATTTCTGGAAATACTGCCTTTGGAGCTTATTTTTATAATAATGGAACGAATAGTAATGCATTAATTGGTAATAAAATTGGAACCGATATAACTGGAACATATGCTATTCCAAATGAAACAGGTGTTCATATTGATGGTTGTACTTTTGCCAATTTAGTAGATAGTAATTTAATTTCCGGGAACTTAGCAAATGGCATCACTTTATTTGCTACATATACCGATTACAATACCATTATCCGAAATAAAATCGGCACCGACATTTCAGGTCATTTACCATTAGGTAATGGAAACCAAGGTATATTAATAACACAAGGTTCTGCCAATAATACTATTGGTGGTACGATTCAAAATGCTAATATAATTGCATTTAATGGAAAAAATGGCGTAAAGATTGAATCTGAAAATTCAGATCATAATCTCATTTCATGTAATTCAATTCACAGTAACGGAAATTATGGTATTGAGCTTTATCCTGTTGACGGTTTTAATCCAAATGACCTTAATGACTCCGATACTGGTCCAAACGATTTATTAAATAGCCCAGTAATTGATACAATAATATATTCTGGTTCGCAAGCAACCATTCAAGGACATATAGATGTAATAAATCCAACTACTACTAAAATTGAAATATATAGAGCGTTACAAAATATAAATTATTGTTCAGAAGGTAAAGATTATCTGGGATACACTTATTGTAATAATTTTGGCTTATGGTCGTTCTCGTTTAATTTTTTAAATGCGAACGATTATTATACTGCTTTAGCTATTGATAATGCTAACAATACTTCAGAGTTTAGTAGGGAGTTCCCATTACAACCAACAACTTTAGTAAAACCGAAAGATATAGAAAATAGAAATCTGCGTATATATCCCAATCCAGCTTACGACAAAATATATGTAGATTTTGATACTAATAATGAAAATAAAATGTCATATGAAGTCATAAATATGCTTGGAACTATTGTAAAAGAAGGCGAATTTTGCCCTTTAACGAACAAGGTTATTGAAATTAATAATTTAGCCGAAGGGAAATATATTGTTCGTTTAAAAAATGAGCAAAATATACTTATTGGTAGTTTTGAAAAAAATATCTATTAACTTAAGTTTATTTATGATTTATGAAATAGCCATGAGAACAAATTCACACAAACCGAAAATGAAATTTACACACAAACAAACATCACTATTTGTTCGAATGGCGTATTCCATGTAACCTTAGTATATAATTTAAAAAATAATTACACATGAAAAGATTATTATTTATATGCCTAATTTTATTAGCAAATTACTCTCAAAGTCAGGTTTTAACAATTGAGAACAAGATTGATAGTATTTTAAGTAAAATGACGTTCTGGGAGAAATTGCAACAATTATACCCCTATGATGTACTCAACACGGGCGATAATCCACGTTTGGGAATTCCGGGTTTCTATATGACTGATGGTCCACACGGTTACAGATATCCTGAATCAACAGGTGGAATGACCTATCCGGTTCCAACCGAGGCAATGGCTACAAGTTTTCCAGTAAATATGGCCATTGCAGCAACCTGGGATACCGATTTGGCTTATCGAATGGCAAAATCAATGGGAAACGAATTTGTAGCAAAAGGAATCAATCAACCATTAGCACCAACCCTATACTTGTGTAACGATCCTCGAAACGGAAGAAGTGGCGAAAGTTATGGCGAAGATCCCTATTTATGTGCAAAGATAGGAACGGCTACAGTTAAAGGCATTCAGGCTACACCATCTATAGCAACCATTAAATCGTATATATGCGAAAATGCTCAGAATACCCGCATGACAGATACTATCACCGTCAGTCGTCGTATGCTCATGGAACATTGGGGATGGCCTTTTAAACAAGCGATTCAAGATGCAAATGCAATGTGTGTGATGAGTGCTTATGTAAGGGTAAACGATACAGCCGCATCGCACAATTATACATTAAATACCGAAATTCTTAGAAATGATTGGGGATTCCCATATTATATGGTTTCCGATTGGGGGTCGGTTTATGATGCAGAAAAAGCTATAAAAAGTGGCTTAGATATTTGTATGGGAAGTTGGCATTATGCATTTGACTTATGGCCCTTGTTTTATTCAGGTTCATTGCCAGAATCTTATTTAAATAAAGCAGTGAAAAGAGTATTACGTACCAAGTTTTTATCTGGAGTTATAGATTGGCAACCCACAGTTCCAACAAACGTTGTTAGTGGTTCAGAAAGTCAGGCTATTAATTACGAAGCAGCATTAAAAAGTTTAGTTTTATTAAAAAATTCAAATAATATTTTACCGTTAAATAAAAATACCATTGGTTCTGTTGCTGTAATTGGTCCAAGTGCTGCAATTACTCAACTCGATGGTTACGGAAGCAGTTATGTTTTTCCAACCTATACTGTTAGTCCTTTACAAGGAATTATACAAAAAATTGGTGGTTCAAAAGTAAAATATGCCAAAGGGTGTGGTATAAACGATAATGATTATACAGGTTTTAATGATGCCATTAATAAGGCAGCAAATTCTGATGTTGTAATTTTTATAGGAGGCTTAGATTATACTCAAGAAGGCGAAACTTTAGATAGAGTCGGAGGTTCTGTTGAATTGCCAACAATTCAACAAATCTTAATCAATTACTTAGCTTCAGTTAATCCAAATATTATTGTTGTAATAGAAAGTGGTGGTGTTGTTAGTCTAAGCCAATGTTTAAATAATATAAAAGGTTTAATCTATGGTTTTTACCCAGGGCAAGAACAAGGTCATGCTATAGCCGATGTTATTTTTGGAGACTATAATCCGGGTGGTAAACTTCCGATAACGATGCCAGTAAATGATTCACAATTACCTCCAAGAAACAATAATTTTAATGACGATTGGGGATGTGGTTACCGATGGTTCGACAAACAGTCTATTACTCCTGCATTTGCATTTGGTTATGGATTGAGTTATACTACTTTTACATATAATTCTATGAATATTCTGAATCCCAATGTTACAGAAGGAGAAACCATTTCTATTGATATTACCCTTACAAATACTGGTAATCGAGATGGAGATGAAGTAGTTCAGCTCTATATATCACATCCTGTAAGTGGCTTACCAATGCCCGTTAAACAATTAAAAGGTTTTAAAAGAGTTCATATAAATAGCGGACAAACCATAACTTTAAATTTTAAACTAAAACCAGAAGATTTATATGTGTATGACGAAACAACAGCCTCATATAAATTACTAACAGGAACTTATACTATTAAAGCGGGCGGAGCATCTGATAATCTTCCGCTAAATGGTTCATTTACAATAATGCCAGGCATTCACAAACCAGACCTAAGCGTATCTTCTCTGCTTTTTTATCCTCCATACCCACACCAAGGCGATACCGTTTTCTTTTTAGCCAATGTTAAAAATCAAGGAATAGCAGATATTAACAATGAACATCTAACAGCTGAAATTTATCTCAATAATCAGCTAATTGCTGAAATGGATACCTCTATATCCATTAAAATAGGAGGCATGAAACAGATTGATGCCCATAAGTGTGTACTTGGAAAAAATTTTTGGATAGCCGATGCACCCGGTCAATATAACCTGTCAATAACTCTAGACAATACTCAATTAATTGATGAAACCGATGAAAATAATAATGTTTTTAATAATATTTTAACGGTCTATAATAGCATATCAGACTCCCTTGAAATTAATTTAGCATGGAAAAAACCAGTTATATCATCTTCTTTTTCAGATTCTAGCTTTTTGCCTCAATATGCTGTAGATGGGCTTAGAAACTCGCGTTGGGAATCTGATAGTGCTATCAATCCGTTTTTTCAAGTAGATCTTTTAGCACCTTATCAACTTTCATTGGTTAGGATAAAATGGGCTGATGCCTATGCTAATCAATATACTCTATTAAGCTCAATTGATTCTCTACAATGGGATACTATTGCAGTAAGCTATTTTGGGAATGGACAAGTAGATGAATTTAATACCAATAAATTGGCAAGATACCTAAAATTGGCAAACATCTGTCCTGCAACGAATAGGGGTATTTCTATTTTTGAATTTCAGGCATTTGGAAAATCGTATCAATCATCAATTGAAAATAATACTGTAAATTTATTTTCAGATTTAAATGTGTTTCCCAATCCATGTAATATTAATGATAAAATATATGTTGCAAAAAATAACTTGAATTATGTTAATGTTTATATTTGTGACCTATATGGAAGAAAATGTTACGAAGAATTAAATAAAAACGGAAATATAATTCAAATACCTACTGATAATTTGAAAAAAGGAATATACATTATTAGGATAGATGATTTAAATAAAAACTATTCTGTTTTCAAAAAAATAATGATTATTTAGGAACTATGTTCAATAATAATTTGAGTCCTTTGCAAGGCTATTAACATGCAAATATCTGATTGTTAATAACTTATTGATATTTTTATTTTAAATTCCAGAAATAATGCTTATTTTAGCGTTATGAAATTAGAAAAATCAGGAAATAAGACCTTTGCAAAACTTCTTTTTTGGTCGAGTCCAACCTTTCTCTCGTCATTCTGAGCTTGTCGAAGAATGACCCCCATGCACATTTAGTTTTATGAATGGTTATACCTCGAAAGACTCTCAGTATGCCGATGGGTATAGAATTGATTGCTCTAAAAATATTTCTATTTTTATTAGACTGGTTGAATTTGTTTATTCATCGTACTTAGATTTAATTTTATTTTACTACCTCTCAACTCAAACTTTATATATACAAAAAACACTTGAATATATATAAGCAACTCATTAAATGGTTTTAAAAAAGTATTATCTCGAATACACTTTTTGTTTAATCCTTTATTGTTTTAACTAATTTTCATAAATTTGCAAGCATAAAATTAAATCATGAATAAAACATATTTCGCACACGAAACAGCTGTTATTGACGAAGGTTGTACGATCGGCGAAGGCACTAAAATATGGCATTTTAGTCATATTATGCCACAATGTATCATTGGTAAAAACTGCAACATAGGTCAAAATGTTGTAGTATCGCCCGAAGTTGTTTTAGGAAACAATGTAAAAGTTCAAAACAATGTCAGCATTTATACAGGCGTTATTTGCGAAGACGATGTATTTCTTGGTCCATCAATGGTTTTTACCAATGTTATAAATCCTCGAAGTGCTGTTGTTCGTAAAGACCAATACAAAAAAACCATTGTTAAAAAAGGTGCAACCATAGGCGCCAATGCTACTATTGTTTGTGGCGTTACAATAGGCGAATATGCTTTTGTAGGAGCTGGTGCTGTAGTAACAAAAGATGTTAAACCATATGCCTTAGTCGTTGGTAATCCTTCGCGACAAACCGGATGGATGAGCGAATACGGTCATAAACTCCATTTTAATGAAGAAGGTATAGCCATTTGCCCCGAAAGTAAAGAAAAGTACAAATTAGAAAACAATCAAGTTATTAAACTTTCAACTCATGATTAAAAATTTTGCCATCATTGGCATAGCCGGCTATATTGCTCCACGCCATGTTAAAGCAATAAAAGATACAGGCAATAAACTCATTGCAGCCCTCGACCCTTTCGATAGCGTAGGCTTTTTAGATTCTTATTTCCCCGAAGCCGATTACTTTTCTGAATTTGAACGCTTCGACCGTCATATAGACAAATTAAAACGACAAGGAATTAAAACCGATTACATTAGTATTTGCTCGCCTAACTATTTACACGACTCACATATACGTTTTGCACTCAAAAGCGGAGCCGAAGCAATTTGCGAAAAGCCCCTAGTCCTTAACCCATGGAACATCGACGCACTTACAGAAATCGAAAAAGAAACCGGCAAAAAAGTAAATACTATTTTACAACTTCGCTTACACCCAAGCATTATTAAACTCAAACAAGAAATCGATCAAAATCCTAATAAAATTTACGATATCGATCTAACTTACATCACAAGTCGAGGCAATTGGTATTATTTTTCATGGAAAGGCGACATTCAAAAATCGGGCGGTATTGCTACCAATATTGGCATTCATTTTTTCGATATGCTCATCTGGCTCTTTGGTTGTGTTCAAGATCAAAAATTATACTTATCTAAACCCAATAAAGCTTCAGGATTTATCACCTTAAAAAATGCTCGCGTGCGTTGGTTTTTAAGCCTCGACCTTAACGATATTCCACAAGAAATTAGAACACAAGGCAAACGTACTTTTCGTTCAATAACCCTTAATGGTAATGAGATTGAATTTAGCGATGGCTTTACCGATTTACATACAGAAAGCTATAAAAATATTATTGAAGGTAAAGGATTCGGATTATGCGAAGCACGCCCTTCTATAGAACTCGTTTATAATATTCGAAATGCTCCTATAAGTGAATTAAAAAGCGATTTTCATCCATATTGTATAAAAAATAAATAACTATGAACCTTTTCGAACAACTATTAAAAAAAGAGACGAAACTATCGGTCATTGGATTAGGTTATGTGGGTCTTCCTATTGCCCTTGATTTTGCAAAAAAAATATCTGTCGTAGGTTTTGACATTAAACCCGAACGCATAGAAATGATGAAAAAGGGTATAGACCCAAGCAAAGAGCTCGACAACAAGGAATTTGAAGGATGCGATATTCTTTTTACAAGCAATTTAGAAGATTTAAAACAAGCCTCTTTTCATATTGTTGCAGTTCCTACACCTATCGATAAACACAATTTGCCCGATTTGCGTCCTGTTTTGAGTGCAAGCGAAACAGTGGGTAAAATACTCAAAAAAGGCGATGTAGTCGTTTACGAATCGACCGTTTATCCAGGATGCACCGAAGAAGATTGTATTCCTGTACTAGAAAAATTTTCCGGCTTAAAATACCCCGAAGATTTCAAAGTAGGTTACTCCCCCGAACGCATCAATCCTGGCGACAAAGAACACACTTTTAAAACCGTTGTAAAAGTAGTTTCGGGCTGCGATGCTCCCACACTCGACATTGTTGCTAAAGTCTATGAATTAGTGGTTGCCGCAGGAGTACATAAAGCCTCTTCTATAAAAGTTGCCGAAGCAGCTAAAATTATTGAAAACACTCAACGCGATGTAAACATTGCTCTTATGAACGAACTTTCAATTATTTTCAACCGCATGGGCATTAACACTTACGAAGTACTCGAAGCCGCTGGCACTAAATGGAATTTTCTAAAGTTTTCGCCTGGACTTGTTGGTGGACACTGTATTGGCGTTGACCCTTATTATCTCACATACAAAGCCAAAGAATATCGATATCATGCTCAAATCATTAATTCTGGACGTTTTGTCAACGATTCCATGGGCTATTATGTGGCAAAGCAAACCGTAAAAAAAATCATTGCTGCCAATAAAAATGTTTTAAATAGCCGCGTTTTAGTTATGGGCATTACATTTAAAGAAGACGTTGCCGATCTACGCAACTCACGTGTTGCCGATGTGGTAAACGAACTTAAATCGTACGGCATTAAAGTTGATATTGTTGACCCCCTTGCTGACAAAGAAGAACTCAAAGAAGAATACGGATTTGAATTATCCGTTGAGCCTAATGGGAAATACGATGCTGTTATTGTAGCCGTAGCTCATAAACAATACAAAGATTTAAGCGAAACATATTTCGAAAACTTACTAAACGAAAACGGCATTTTAGTCGATGTAAAAGGCATATACAGAAAACGTCAACATACTCTAACTTATTGGTCTTTATAAAATGGGAAAAAAAATCTTAATCACAGGAGGCACCGGTTATATTGGCTCACACACAGCAGTAGAGCTTATACAGCAAGGATACGAAGTTTTTATTGTAGATAATTTTTCAAATTCGCATAGTTCTGTATTGCAAGGCATAAAAAATATTACTGGTATTGAACCTCATTTTACAAAACTCGATCTAACGCTCAAAACCGATGTAGATAATTATTTTGAACTTCATCACGATTTAGATGCCGTTATTCATTTTGCTGCCCTTAAAGCAGTTGGCGAATCGGTAACCAAACCCCTGTTATACTATAAAAATAACTTATTATCGCTTATTCACGTACTCGAAAACATGGTAGAATATCAAATCCCTTATTTAGCCTTTTCATCTTCGTGTACGGTATATGGCGAACCTGATAAATTACCAATAAAAGAAAATGCTCCTATTAAACCAGCTATTTCGCCCTATGGCAACACAAAACAAATTGCCGAAGAAATTATTCAAGAAACTGCTAAAGCTTCTGAAATTATTAAAGCCTCATTATTACGCTATTTCAACCCCATTGGAGCCCACCCATCTGGTTTAATTGGTGAACTTCCTATTGGCATTCCTAATAATTTAGTCCCCTACATTACCCAAACAGCAGCTGGTATTCGCGATGTATTAAGAATTTATGGCGACGATTACGACACGCCCGATGGCACTTGTATTCGCGATTATATTCATGTAGTTGACTTAGCAAAAGCTCATATTGCGGCACTCAACCGCTTATTAAAGTCAGAAAACGAAAGCGATTGCGAAATCTTTAACATAGGAACAGGACAAGGAAATTCTGTTCTCGAAGTCGTTCAAACATTCGAAAAAGTAAACAACATAAAACTAAAATACATTATAGATGAACGACGCGAAGGCGATGTCGAAAAAATTTGGGCTGATCCGTCTAAAGCGAATAAAATGCTTCATTGGAAGGCAGAATTTACACTCGAAGATGCACTTCGTGATGCTTGGAATTGGGAAAAAAGGTATCGTGGAATACAATAATGATATAATTTAATAAATAAACATGCAAACCCAAAGAAATATACTAATAACCGGTGGAGCAGGTTTTATTGGCTCCCATGTAGTACGATTATTCGTCAATAAATACCCTAACTGGCATATATTTAACCTCGATAAATTGACCTATGCCGGTAATCTCGAAAACATTAAAGATATTGAACATAAACCAAACTATACCTTTATTAAAGGCGATATTTGCGACACCAACTTAATTCAACGTATTTTTGAACAATATAACATCGATGGTGTAATACATTTAGCTGCCGAGTCGCATGTCGATCGCTCCATTGCTAACCCTATGGAATTTATACAAACCAACATTGTAGGTACCGTTACACTTTTAAATGCTGCAAAACATTACTGGCACAATCAATTTAATAATAAACTTTTTTATCATATTAGCACCGACGAAGTATATGGCTCATTAGGCAATGAAGGTTATTTTAAAGAAACCACACCCTACGATCCACGTAGTCCCTATTCTGCAAGCAAAGCAAGCAGCGACCATATAGTTAGGGCATATTTTCACACCTATGGATTACCTATCATTATTTCAAATTGTTCAAATAACTATGGTCCCTACCAATTTCCTGAAAAGCTTATTCCACTTATGATTAACAACATTAAAAACAACAAACCCCTGCCAGTGTATGGTAAAGGTGAAAACATTCGCGACTGGCTATTTGTAGAAGATCATGCACGAGCTATTGATTTAATTTTTAATAAAGGTAAAACAGGCGAGACCTATAATATTGGTGGCGAAAATGAATGGCAAAATATTCAACTTGTAAAAAAACTTTGCGAAATACTCGATTTTAAACTACAACGCCCCAAAGGTACTTCTGAAAAACTCATTACGTTTGTAAAAGATAGAGCCGGACATGATTTACGTTATGCCATTGATTGTAGCAAATTAAAACAAGAATTAGGATGGCAACAGCAAGTTGACTTTGAAACCGGGCTTCACATTACTGTTGATTGGTACCTAAATAACGAAGATTGGCTTCAAAACGTAATTACCGGAGAATACGAAAAATATTATCAAAAACAATATTTTCAACGATAATGTTGCAAAACATAACAACAGATATACATTCGCACATTTTACCATGTTTAGACGATGGAGCTAAAAGTATTAGCGAAACCATCGAAATTTGTAAAATGATGCATCATTTAGGATATAAAAAACTTATTACTACTCCTCACAATCAAAAAGGATGGTTTCATAATCCACCCGAAAAAATATATGAAGCCTTAAATAAAGTGAACGTTGCCCTTTCTATTCATCGTATTCCAATAGATATAAAAGTTGCCTCTGAATATTATCTCGACGATCTTTTTATTCAACAAGTAAAAGCTAAAGAATTGTTAACATTTGGTAAGCAATATGTTCTAATCGAATTATCACCTTTTATTTGTAGTAAAACATTATGGGACGATATTAAAACTATTTTCGATTCGGGTTATATTCCAGTTTTGGCGCATCCTGAGCGTTATATTTATTTTTATAATTTTAAAGAAAAATACCATAAGTTAAAAGAAATGGGTGTTAAATTTCAATTAAACCTTATATCGCTTTCTCCTACTGTATCAAAAGAATTGCGATGTCATGCTGAGTATTTAGTAGATCAAAAATTAATTGATTTTTGTGGAAGTGATAGCCACTCTATTAAGAATCCTACCATAATAGCAACATTAAAAACAAGCACTCCATATTATAATAAACTATTAGAATCAAACTTGTTACTTAATGAAACTTTATAGTAAGATTTTTATAACTTATAATAAAATAAAAAGGCGATTCAAAAAACAGAATCGCCTTTTATAATTATTAGAAAAAATAACTTTATTTTACAAACTTAGAATTGAATACTTTACCATTATTGCTTAAAGCCACAACCGAATAAATACCATTTGTTAAATCTTTTACATCTATTTTAATTTCTTGCTCTGCTGATAATGCTAGTTGTTTTACTACTTTACCTTGCATATCGTAAATTTTCACATTGGCAATATTTTCATTAGCAGAAATCATTATAAAATCTTTTGCAGGATTTGGATATAAGCTTGCTTGCATAAAACTATTTTCATTTACACTTTGTGGAGTTGGAGTTACCGAAGCCCAAGTTGTTCCCACTCTAATTTCGTCAATTTCTGCTTTAGGAGTTCCACACGTATTGGTATTATCCCAACCATTTCTAATGCATATGGCTGCAATTGCCGATGCTGTAGAAGTAGAAGCATTATTTGACACAAAACCTGTTGGTTCATTTTGCCCTAAATCAGTTGGGTTTACCCATAAATATGCTGTATTTGCAGAAATGTCATATTTTACAACAGCAAAAACGGGTGTATTAAAAGGCAAATCTACCGTGCTTACAGTATATGCATTAACAGCAACATTTAGATTAGAAACAGCAAGATTAAAAGTACCTGGTGTACTGCCTTTTTTTATTCCTAAACGAGCAGGGAAAACAGTTACATTCGAATTTCCACTTGTAGTTGCAAAATGCATAAAATAATTCACGTTGGTTTCATGCAAATTTGTGCTATCTAAAACATTAATAATAGCTGAATAGTAAGCAACATTGCCTGAAATAGTAACGGGATGGTTAACATCTCTCGAAAGTTGTGTGTTATTGCCAATAATGTAAATTTTATTGCCAGTAGATGCTTGTAAGCCGTTATATGACAAACTACCTGCAATAATATCGATAGTACCATTAGTACCACTATGAGTATACCATCCATTGCTTTCGCAATCGGGTGTAGCTCCTATTGTAGTACAATTACCACCAATGTTTCCTGTACCTGTAAAACCATCGTAAAACTGACCAAACGAAATTTGACTTATGGCTAATAATGCCACTAAAAATAAAGATTTGTAAAATTTTCTCATAATTAAATACATTTTATTAGTTTTGAACAACAAATATACAACGAATATTGATAATATTAGATATTTTGGAGTTATATTTTTGTAAACTCTTTTTTAATTTTTTCGCACACTTCATTCAATTCACTTGGACTAAGTTTTAATTTTTCATGCGAAAAATTAATATCTTCGACATGATTGATAGGTATTAGATGTATATGAGCATGAGGAACTTCTAAGCCTATAACAGCAATTCCAATACGTTTACATGGTACTGCCTTTTCGATAGCCTTTGCTACCTGTTTAGCAAAAATGATCATTTCGCCCAACATATTATCGGGTATATCAAATATATAATCGATTTCTTGTTTAGGAATAACGAGTGTATGGCCTTTAGCAAGAGGATTAATATCTAAAAATGCCATAAACTTTTCGCTCTCTGCAACTTTATAGCATGGAATTTCACCTACAACAATTTTTGAAAAAATACTGCTCATATTATCTCGATATTTCTAGTATTTCAAATTTTACTTTGCCATTTGGAACCTGAACTTCTACAATATCGCCTACCGATTTTCCTAATATTCCTTTTGCAATCGGTGTATTTATAGAAATTTTTCCTTCCTTCAAGTTTGCTTCGCTCTCAGAGACAATGGTATATTCAACTTCCATTTTATTGGATAAGTTGCGTATTTTAACTTTAGATAAAATTTGTACTTTGCTATTATCTATTTTTGAGTCATCAAGAATTCTACTATTATTGAGTGTTTCTTCGAGTTTTGCTATTTTTAATTCGAGCATTCCTTGTGCTTCTTTGGCAGCATCGTATTCGGCATTTTCGGATAAGTCGCCTTTATCGCGGGCTTCAGCTATCATAGCAGAAATTCGCGGGCGTTCAACAGTTTTAAGATATTCTAATTCTTCTTTTAATTTTTTATAGCCTTCTTCAGATAAATAAAATACTTTGTTCATAAGAGTTTCGATTTTAATAGAAAAAAAGAATTCTTCTTTTTCAAGAAGAACCCTTTTTAATGCAAATATATAAAAAAATATTATTACAACGTTACTTTTGCTCCAATAGAATGTACTCCGTTAAATGGGTTTGTTGCTCTATACGAATAATCAATCGAAAAAGTACTTCCTTTTTCTTTGTTCATGGGTATCTGAATGGATACTCCTGCTGTAGGACCTGTAAATGCGGTAGTACGAGTATCATAATCGAATATGCCTTTTTCGTAGATATAGCCACCTCGTATCATAATCATTTCTTTAAATGCAAACTCTATTCCGCCATGTATTTGATCTTTTGTAAATGAGTTTGACGTAAAATTACCAGCAATAGATAACCGATAGTCGCTTGATATTTTGGAAGCTACGGTATCAACTTTGGTTCCTAAATGAAAATCGAATGTCGCTCCAATGGTTATTAAAGCAGGTAGTTCGAAGTCGGCCGAACGCGATAATACCGTCATAACTACATCATTAGGTGGCACATTCGATCTAAACGATAACCCATCGCCACTATAACGCATGGTGGGACCCCAGTTTTTGAGTGATATACCTAAATGCAAATTGTCTCGAATTTTTTTACCTAATTTATTAACACCTAAACCTGTGAGATATTGAATACCTGCATCTACACATACCCCATTGGCTGCAAGGTTAGCAATCTTTTCGTTTATTACCTTTACATTTAATCCGCCATAAATACTATTTGAAAATTCTTTAGCATAAGCTAATCCAATTATAGTATAGGATGGATGGAATGTACCAATGCCACCTTCGGGAAGGTCGTAGGTTGTAATATCAATTTCGCCAAAATCCATATTCATAAATGACAGGCTTAATACTCCGGTTTCGCCAACTTTTTGCGATAATCCAAAAGCATTGATATTAATACCGGTTCCGGCTAGCCAATTTGTATGTGAGAAAATTAATTCTGTTTTTTTGGTAAATGCTGTTCCGGCAACGTTTAGGCTAAGTGCTTCTAATCCTTTGGCACCACCTGTGTTGGCCCCTCCCCATCCTGTACTTCTAGCCCAAGGATTAATTAACAATTCGCTTGCACCAGCTTGACCAGCACGCTGTTCATTACCTGCTTTAGTATATTGAGTAAATGTTATTCCCAATATTACTAAAACTCCAATAACTATTTGCTTTTTCATATAGCTCATCTTTTTCATTATTTTCTATTAGAAATTATTTAAATCGATGGGACGTAATGCACCAAACCATTTAATAACTTTTTCACCTATACCAGGCGCATCAATATGAACAATGTACATACCACTTGCTATGGTTATATTATATTCATTTTTCAAATCCCAATCCTGATAAGAAACAGGGCTGTCTTTTTTAAAGCGACGAATTAATGTTCCGCTCACATTGTATATACTAATAGTACATTTTTGTGGCAAGTTTGTTATTCTAACTTTATTATCAACTTGCGAAGTTTCATAACCACTATAACCATAGTATGGATTAGGTACTACTTTAATTAAATCGAGTGCATTTTTTGCAGTAGCATTGTCATTAGTAATAGGGCTTACGTCTTTTAATGAGAAGTAATACATGGGATAACCGTTATTGGGGTCGGTGGTCGTTAACAGTTCGTTTGTTTTCTTTTGATATGGGTTGGCAACTGAAATATGAATTTTAACATCGCCTTTAATAAACCAATAAGGATCGTTATTATTACTGGGTTTTACTAATTCAGAATTGAGTAAAGGAACAGATACCCACATTGCATTATTCCATACCATAGACATTCTTGTTTCATATTGAGAACCACTAAAGCTTTGAATTTGTTTGAGTTTGCGAATTAAGTATCTTCCTTCATCGTATCTTGGCATAGTATCAACGTATGTGGTACTATTGGATGGTTTATCGTTATGACCAAATACCCAGATATAGTGCTGTCCTCCGATAAATAATCCATTTAAATCGCCGGTTTGGAAATAAATATTGCTAGCATATTCAGCAGTGGGGTTCCATATCATATCAGTACCATTTTGTGATGCATAACGTGAGTTTTCACCAAAAACAATGTTTAAGCGTTCGCCTGTTTCCATATCGATAGCATATCCGGGGAACCATCCCATACCTGTTGATGATATATAATTTGAATAATTAGCATTAGTGCTATCGCCAATATTATTAGTCCTTCCTTCTTTATCAACTGAAGGATGGCGGCGTAATTCAAATTTTTTAGCTCCTCCTTCGCTAATTCCTGCCGCATAGTTACCCGATGCTAAATCTAAATCGGCGGTTTCAATAACAGGACAACGACTCCATTTCGATTTATCTTTGGTAATAACAACCATTATACTCGACAACCTGTGTTTACTAGTAGAAACCTGAGAATCTACGCGTTTATAGAATTGCATTCCTTTTGTTTGTATGCTTGCATTAGAAGCAGGTTTTGAATCTTTCATAGTTAGAGCATAGGGTGCCCATGTGCCTTCTACAACTTTTTCGTAAAAACCCTTAGAATCTGGTGTAGATGATGTTGAAGCATAATCATTACAGCTTACATCGTTAGCATCGCTTACAGTACCAGAACGAATCCAATTGGGGAAGTCGCAACCATCTACATCAGGTATAAAGTTTACCCAACGTTCCATGGGGTTTTCGTAACTTATACTGCTGTTAATATAACCGTTCTGGAATGATTTAGCATCATCTTTTAATGGCCATGGCACTTGTGTTATGGTTACTGAAATACCCCATTTGGGAATAAGTTGTTCATTTTGAATATCGATGGCAGATTCTGAATATACGGTATCGCCTTTTGTAGCATTATTAACTTTGTAAATCATCCATCTTGTTTTTGTTATGCTATTATCGTTAGTATTAATGGTAGTTGAATCGGGTAAAAATTTAAGAATAAAATCGTTGGGTTTAACATTCAAGGGGTCAACTACTTTAATAGCAATAGGACCGTAATTATTTTCATATTCAACACTATCTGTTTTATGTAATGGCGAAGTAAGTATTCTATTAATAGTATTATCGGTAAGTTTTAATTCATTATTACCGTTTCCATGTCCATCTAATTGTATTATTTTAGGACCATATCCATATGTGGCATTAAGTATGGTTCCATTATTAGCAGGATTTGAGATATGTGGCATAGCCGAATAGGTTTGAATAGGTTTTCCATAACCCGAACGACTGGGCAAATATGGTAATTTTTGACCATCAAGTTTATTTGGATCGTTAGGATCGTAGGTTTTATAATTATTATATGCATAAGCGATAGCAACATAATAGTATGTTTTATGATTTACTAAACGTTTATCGCCTGTAGCAAAAGCATCATCTGTTAATCTAAAAGTATGTTGAATACCAGCATCTGCACCTTCAACTTTTACTTTAGGAACAGAATAACCAATTTGATTATCGTATTCAAAATTAACAATTCGTGAAACGCTATCTTTAATATCGCATTGGAATACTAAACGAGCTTTAGTTACATCGTTAATGTCATTTACTGAACATGATTGATCTTTTAATTGGAATACTTGATAACCTTGGAATCGGTATTTGGTATCGCAATTTGGGTTATCAGTAGGGCATACAATAAATGGATCTTCTTCAACGTAATCTTCGCTTGTTTTTAAGTTATTATTTGAACCTTTTATGTTGTAAATATGGAAAATTAACTCTCTATCTAACTCAACTATTTGTAATTCGGGTGCATGAGGGGCATCAACAATTTTAAAACATACTTCGAACAAACGTTGTGCTTTATCGTCAGCGCGTTTAACTTCTCCTACCGAAGCCCATGCGCCTCCCTGATTAGCGCGTGCCCATACCATACCCACAGTAATATCATTTGTTGCTCCTGGTAATAATGTAAATGGTCCAGCAGATTGTACAAAACGGCGGTCAGCAGGTGTATTGTTTTCAGATTGTTCTGACCATACAGGTACTTGAACACCACCTGTTCCCCAATAGCAGGGATCGGTATCATCGGGAAACATAAAATCAGCAGGAGTAGTACCACCATAACCTGTTCCTCCATAGGTCATACGCGAACCGTCTTTCCAATAACCTCTTAAATAACGATAATATTCAACCGCAGTAGAAGGGTCGGACATAGGACCACTGGCTTGATTATTAAAATATAAAAATCTTCTCATTCCCCAACGTTCATCGTCAACCACACCATCTTCGAAATTCAAACCATTTATACTTCCTTCGGTTATGGGTGCTCTATTACAATCAAGTTGCTTTTTACCAGTTGAAGGATTTTTATACCAGTTGCTAGCATTATCAATTCCATCAGGGTCTTGGTAAGGACCTTCAAAAAAGTCAACTCCTACAGCTGGAGGTTGTGTTCCATAAGTTTTTCCATTACCATCACCATCTTGTTCGTCACCATTATACAGATAACCTAAACCTCTGTTTACATCAGTTCCAACATAGTCGTCTGAATGGTCACCTAAATCAGCATCAGTCCATACACCAAAGTAGGTATCTTGTAAGGTATAAGTTGAACGATTGATAAGTGCATAATTTCCAAAGGTCATATTATTTAATTCGTCGTTGGTAGCAAATGCAAAATATTGTGCTTGAATTTCCATACCAACACTAGCACCTTTTGACTCTGTATGAATATTACCACGATCGTTATATACCCACCATAATGTAGCATCGCCATAGAGGCGTGGGCGACGTTTATCGGGTGTAGTTCCACAAGGAACAATTTTATCAAGATCGTAAAATGGATAATCGCCATCTTCGTAATTATAAACGCCGTCGCCGTTTTCATCCCAGAAAGGAGCTAAGGTAGGCATATAATCAGGTTCTGTATTATTGCCTGGCCAATTTTTAATATTATCGGGTACTTCATACCCTGCAAAGACATCTTGTAATAATTGTTGATTATTATCGCGTACAGCTCTCCACCATGAGCGGAAACGAACAACTTCATCTTTGGTAACAGGAAAATGTTTATCGTAACGTGTACACATTTCGGCAGATGTATTTCCTTTATCATTACCAAAAGCTTTCAAAGGTCCTGTAAAATAATCTTGACCAACTTGTCTGTATCGTGCAGCGGCTACACGCAATTGACCATTCACGTCTGTACCTCCAATCCAAATGGCTCCTGCAAACAAAGCATGTTTTCCGCTAAACTTAGGTACTTCATAAAAGGGATTATCCAATAAATCCCACCACATGTCGCCACCTGTAAAAATCATGGTGCGGACATTATTATATTCAAAAATAGTACGTCCACCCGGTGTAACACATCCAGCAACAACCGACTTTTCGCCTTCGCTATTTTTTGCACCTCCAATATATTTGTAGGCAAACGTATATGTGCTCAAAAGCATGCTTGCTACAAAAAAGACTTGAATTTTTTTACTATGTCTCATATTTATATCTTTTTATTTCTAAAATTAAAAACTAAATAAAACACCTAAACGAATAGTGCGTGCAAACGAATAGTTATATGGATAATTAATATACATAGTATAATAATTTCTGTATGCAGTTGGGTCAACTTGTGAATTAATTGTTACTTGATTTTTTGCGTTAGATAAATATCCATCATCGTTTGCATTACCAGTGGTTTCGTAAACATTAAGAATACCTTTATTGTTTAATAAATTATTGATTTCTAGATAAACATTGAGTCCAGCAGTTTTATTTTTTTCAGCTCCATATTTAATTTCAATATCTTTATCAAAGCGAGCATTAATGGTTAAGCGTGCTGGTTTGCGAGCACCATTAAGCGATCCTACTAAATAACCCGTATTTAAATCGCGTTTGCTATAGGGACTTCCGGTTCCATAATTAATTGTAAAGTTAGCACCTGTATTTTGTAAGAAGTCCATACCAAACCATTTTGGTCCATTGTATGCAGGGCCACTGGCAAAGCGATAATCTAAGTTTCCGCTAATAGCATGACGTTGGTCAAAATCAAGTGGAATGGTAGCTCTTAGGTTTGGTTGTCCTGTTTGGATAAGTGCTTTACTTGTTTCGGCATTTGAACCAGTACCATTAGCAAATTGCAATGTATAATTAATACGTAAAGTAACATTACCTGTTCTACGTAAATCATAACCAACGGTTAATCCTTTTACGGTTCCAAAGTCGATATTCGTATATGTCATATATCGAACAGGATAAGCTCCATTTACATATTGTACTTGTATCATATCACGCATTTCGCGATAAAATACTGATAATTTTAATGATGAAGTATTGGATAATTTTTGTTGGAACCCTAACTCATAATCGATGGTTTTTTCTGTTTTTAAGTCAGGATTGTTAATAGCATCAGAACCTTGTTGTATAATGTATAGGTATTCGATAGGGTTCATACGCACATAGCCACTTGGACGTTTGGTAAGAATATCGTAATGAGCGAAGAACAAAGCAACGTCAGAAATTGGAAACGAGAATGCAACACGTGGCATTACATTGATTTGAGGTTCATAGTCCTTAAAGGCTTTAACGGTCATACCTGCTTGTGGGTCGGCTAATATAGGTGCCATGCCATTTGCTGAAGATATTAACGATGGGTCGTTAACTTGAGTACCATTAGCATCGTACCATTTAGCATCTTGTATATTAGTTCCTACCCTATATCCAGTAATTTTTGATGGATTGGCCACATCGTCGGCGTAAACAACTGCATCTGAAGGCATATTGCCTGGGTGTGCTCCATTAGGATTTAAACTACCTGATACTTCGCTTAATTTTTTAGTTTCATATAATGAGAATGGGTCTTTTAATACCATTTGGTTTGCATCAAAACGGTCAACGCGAACACCTATATTAAATATAAGGTCGTTAAAAGCAAATTTATCTTGTATATAGGCAGCACCATAAATAGGTTGGAATGAAGGTATTTCGCGTAAATAACGACCATTTTCATCTTTTTTGGTAAAGAAATCGTTTAAGGTAGGTTTGCCTGATAATTTTTTACCATGAGCATCGAAGCCGTAATAAGTAACAAGGATATTACCATTATTTAATAACTCATCAGCGCTGAAAAAATCGATTTTATAAATAGATGGATCGTAAGAGTCAAAATCAATCCAATTGGTACCATTGATAGGCATTCCTAATGCTTCGCGGAGTTTTTGGTCGAATTGATATTGAGTAGCAGCAGAATAAAGACGATCGTACCATATTGTATCTTGAAATACTCCATTGGCATCGTATACAGGGTGAGGATTCGCTTTGTCTAACTCTAGTATGTGTGCATTGGTAAATGCTCGTCCATATGTCCATAAGGCCATGGGACTAACACCAAAATAACGGTCATCGCGTTGTTCAAATTCGAAACCTAATGATATTTCATGATCTTTCACGTCGGCAGAGCCATTGGCAGAAACACGATATTGTGTTTGATTAAGTTTATAATATTGATTATATGGAGTTCCTGGCGATGTGTAAAGTCCATAAACACTTCGAGGTGCTTGTCCATTTAATAAGCCACCACCAGCCTCAACCAATACTGAATTTGAGTACATAAAGCTCATCGGATCGTACAATGAATAATAGTAAGAAGTATAAGCGGCTAAGTCGGGGTTAATATCGGAAGGAGTAAATGAATATCTTAAATCTCTGAAACCATCGTGTTGCCAAACTCCAGAAGAGTATCCGGGAACCGTATCGGTATATGAATAAGAACGGACTTGTGTAGTTGTAAATTTACCAACATACCCATAATTAAATAATTGATCTTTATGACGAGGGTCTTGTACAATTTCGTTGAAATAATTATAGTCTAATTGTAACTGATAATAGGCATTTTTAATAAGTGCAGTAGCATTTTCTTTTTCGTCAGCACTTTGGAACTTTTGTGTAAAACGTACAAATCCTCGTAAGGTATTGTCGATTGCTTCGCCATTGTTATTTGAATTAAATAAGGTATTAGCGTAACTAAACAAACGATTTTGCTGATGATCGTAGGTAGCACCCACCGTTAAACTTACATTTTTAGATAACTTAAAATCTACCTTACCTTGTAACATCATTTGTTTTTGCGATACATCGGAGCGTGCTTTAACCTTTTCGAATTTATCACTACCTAAAAATTCAGCATTTAATAATGTACCGAATCCTGTTTCGTTGGTTCTATAAGGATTGGCTAAAAGATCATCGACAACTCCATCTTTGGCTTTCCAAATACCAATAACCGAAGGAGCATTATCTTTTTCGTAATTAAAAGAAGCTGTTAAAAAATAACCGGCTTTTACATCTTTTTTCGTTTTGGTAGAATCGTAGGGATCTTTATATTTTTTTGAGAATAAAGGTCCTGTAATTGAACCTTCAGCTAAATAATAGCCATAAGGGTCAAGAAATTTTGATGTTGATAATTCTACTGATCCATGTGTTTCACGCGAAGGTTCCTTAGTTGTAATACTAATAATACCGCCCGTTACGTCGCCATATTTAGCAGGGATCCCACCCATAATAACGTCAACCTGTGCTGTTGCTGATTTAGGTAATGCTGTAGTACCACGAACCTTAACACCATCTATAATGTATACGGTAGCTTCGGCACGAGCACCACGAATACTCCCCACTTCACCACGTTCGCTATATACTCCCCCTACGGTGGTTGCTACGGCTTCTGCCGAACGTCCGGGCATTTTGGCTATTTCTTTATCGGTAACACTACCGCCCGATTGGGTTTGGTCTTTGCTAATTAAAGGAACTTTATATTCTTTAACTTCTACTTCTTGCAGTTGTTGAACAGCAGGCGAGATTCGAAAATCTTGGAATGTAATTTTACCAGCCATAATTTTCACACCCCTATATTGTAAAGGATGATACCCCACATATGATGCTTTAACATCATAAGTTCCAGCAGGAATAGGTTTAATTACAAACTTTCCATCAAAATCGGTCATACCACCAGTAATTACTTGACCATTTGCTTCGATAGAAACGTTAGCAAATGCAATTGCCTCACCCGTGGTAGCATCAATCACTTTACCTTGTAAAGTTCCAGATTGTGCAAAAATGGTAGCCGAAACCAGCAAACCAAAACAAACTATAACTAACCTTCGCAACATAATAATTTGATTATTATTTATTTAACAATTATTTTACGTTTATTTAACACCTTTTAACAAGCGTTCAAATATAAATATTTTTATTTAAATCAACAACTATGATTTTTTTTTTAAGACAAAAGTTTTCATAAAAAATGTTGCAAATTCATATTTTATTAATTATATAAAAAAAGAGGCTGTCTCGAAAAAACAGCCTCTTTTAAATTATTGATTATTTTTAAACCATTATTCGATAGTAACTTTATGCGAACGTCTATATTCACCATTATTTACTTCGATATAATAAATTCCTTTAGAATACCCTTTAAGGTCGATTAATTGTTGATGAACTACATTATCTCTTTCGTATATTTTTTGTCCCATCATATTATATACTTTAACGGTATATACGCTTTGATCGCCTAAAGTTAAATTAAATAAACCATCAGAAGGATTGGGATATACCTTTTGCATAAACATGGCTAGTGGCATTTTTTCGCCTAAAGTTCCAACAAAACTTAAATCATCAACATATAGTGTTGAATTTTCTTGTGGTGCATAGCCGGCAGAAGAAACACAAATAACTTGAAAAGTATCGGGCACAACTGTAGGTGGATCATATTGAATGGGTTGATTAAATGGTGTATAATCGGTAACCGATTGATTGGTCATAACTCCTGCCATGCCTATAGTATCGCGCGAAGTTCCATTCCATTTGGTCATAATAACTGCAATAACCATGGTATCGCCATTCACACTATTGTATTTAAACCAACCTGAAAAAGATTCGGGTTTTACGGTCATTGGAACTCCACCAGTTATACCAGAACCTCCCAGTAAGTCTATGTTTCCTGTTACCGCAATACCCGGCAATAATCCTAATAATGAGGCATTTATGGTTTTTAATTTCATTGCATATGACCCCGTATGTTTATCGGTTGTTTGAGTAACTGGAGCATATGAAAAAAAACCTAAATTTAGATTTGTTGTTCCCCAACTATTGGGTGTAATAGTATCGGTCCATTGCTCAAAGCCATTATTTGGAATAGTTGGCTGAGCCATTAAGAAATTCATGCTAATAAAGCATGCAGAAACAAAAAGTAAAAATTTTTTCATAAGCATATAGTTTTATGGTTAAACTGGTTTCAAATATATACCGTTTTATTGATTTATGCAAATATTAGTTTGAATTTTTTTAATATTTATTCAATTGTTATTTTTTTTTTTTGATTAGTCTTGAATTGAAAAAATTACTCTACTTTTGAATTTAAATTATTAAAATAAATGATACCCAAAAAGTGGTTTACATTCATAGCGATTATAGTTATAGTATTGTATGCACATACATTACATTTTCCACATTTGCTTTATTGGGACAATGCTAATTATTCTTATACGCATCATCCAATTATTCAACAACTTAACATCAATCATCTTATTTCATATTTTACACAAAGCTTCGACAACCATTACCATCCTTTAACACTCATAAGCCTTTCAGTTGATTATTCATTGGGGCATGGAAAGCCCATTTATTTTAGACTTACAAACCTTATCTTATATATTGGAATTGTTTTATTTCTTTTCGTTTTTATTTTAAAACTATTAAAAAACTTAAAGGCAACTTTATTTGTAACGCTTTTTTATGCTATTCATCCTTTTAATGTGGAATCGATTGTTTGGATTTCTGAGCGTAAAAATTTACTTTTTATGTTTTTTCTTTTACCGTCGCTTATATATTATATAAGGTATATTGAAGAGCCAAAACGGAAATATATTGGCATTAGTTGCTTTTTTTTCATTTTAAGCTTATTATCAAAATCGCAAGGCTTACCGCTAGTGGGATTACTATTTATTGTTGATTATATAAAACAAAGGTCATTTAATAAATATTTATTTTTTGAAAAAATACCATACTTAGTTATAGGAACTATTTTTTTGTTTTTTATGTTTTATTTTCATGTTCCAGAAAACTTTGTTAGAACCCATCCTCACCAATTTAGCGATTATTTTTTTAGTGGCTTTCGTAATATCTTTTTTTATATCTATAAAACTTTTATCCCCTTTAATTTTTCACCATTTTACCCGTATCCACAAAATCCAACTGCATCTTATTGGTATTTTCCTTTATTGTTTATTTTGATTTTATTCTTATTATTAAAATATTTTAAAACGAATCGTCTTTTTATAGCAGGTATTGCATTTTATATAATTAGTATTTTCCCATTGTTAAAGTTTTTTTCTATTCCTTATGGAAACTATATAGCAGCCGACCGTCATATGATATTGCCTCTCATAGGATTATCTGTTGTAGCATGGAGTATTATAGAACAAAAAGCTAACAGACCCTTTTTAAAATATACTTACTTTGCCTTTCTTTTAATATTATTTATTTCTACTTATTATTATAGCTCACAATGGCAGAATAGTAAACACTTTTATAGTTATTTAATTAAACAATACCCTCAAGTTATTTCGGGTTGGGGCAACAGAGGTCGTCTCTTTTTAAAAGAACATAAATATAAACTTGCTATTCAAGATTTTAAACAAGCATTAAAATTAAAATCGGACAATTCCAATTTAAATATAAATCTAGGCTTAGCTTATGTTCATTTAAATCAATTTGACAGTGCTTATTATTACTTTTCAGAAGCAATTCGCTGCGATTCGAGCAATTTTAAAGCTTATAGCAACCGGGCCTTAACCTTAATCAAACTAAATAAACCCAACGAAGCTTTAATAGACATAACCAGTTGTGTAATTTTACAACCCAATTTTGCTGAGGGTTGGTTTAATAAGGCTTTAATAGAATTTAGACTTCATTATTACCAGCAAGCCATCGAAAGTTTGAAGCAATCTCGAAATTTAAAAATGGATGAGCGTAAAATTGTTTTACTAGAAGAACAAATAACTTCAGAAATGAAAAAATTAAATCATTCTTCTTTTTATTAATTTTCAAAAAGATTATTTTTTACTGCATCAATATTTCTCCTTAATGCTCTTAAACCTATTCTACTAATAGGAGTTTTAGATAAAAATTTCTTAAAACGTCCTGTTGTAATGGTAAGCCATTCGTCATTTGTCCAATAGACATGTGGTTGAAGCTTAAAAAAATAATTTTGCTGAGCACTAACACGTTTATTAAATGGACAGACTAATTGACAGATATCACATCCGGCAATATAATAAGTAGAGTTTTTATGGGGCAATTGAGGGTCTTTATTTTCTAGTGTTAAGTATGAAACACATTTAGCCGCATTAATTATTTTAGGTTCAACAATAGCGTTAGTTGGACAAGAATTTATACAAATATTACAATTGGTTGGGCATTGCAAATTTAACGCACGATCATATTCAAGCTCCACATTTAGCGCAATACCACCTATAACCACCCATGACCCCAATTCGGGATGAATTAAAAGCCCATGCTTACCAATCCACCCTAATCCAGCCGAAACCGCATACGATTTTTCAAATATAGGAGATGTATCGCAAAAAATATTTCCATCTATATTATTGGATATATTAGCTTTGATATAATTAAGCAATTCGGCTAATTTCGATTTAACTATATAATGATAATCGTTTGAAAAAGTATAGTAAGCAATTTTAAATTTTGAGTAATTTGTTTTTATTTCTGGAAGATAGAAGGCTAAAACAATAATAATTGATTTTGTTCCTGGAAATAAAAGTTGAATATCACGACGTTGTTCAATTGTATTTTTCAGATAATGTAACGAAGCATGATAACCATTTTTTAAATATAACTCAAGTGCTGCCTTATCAAATTCTTTTAACTCTGGTTGAGCAATACCAATTGCATTAAAACCCAACGAGAGTGCTTTTTGCTTAATAAGCCTCGTCCATTGAGTTTTTTCCATGAAACTAAAACTCACCGTTAGATCTTCCTGCCATATAGCCCCTCATTATTCCACGTGTTGAATTGCGAATGAACATAATAATATCATCACGTTCTTTCGATACGGGCAATTCTTTCTCAATATATTCGAGTGCTTGCGAAATATTTAGATTACGTAAATACAAATAACGATAAATTTCTTGAATTTGTTGAATTTGTTCGTTGGTATAATTTCTTCGTCTTAAACCAATAGAATTAACTCCTACATAACTCAATGGTTCACGAGCAGCCTTTACAAAAGGTGGCACATCTTTTCGAACTAAACTACCTCCCGAAATATAGCAATGAGCTCCTATTTTTACAAATTGGTGAACAGCTACTAATCCGCCTAAATTTGCAAAATCTTCAATTTCAACATGTCCGGCCAAAGTGGTATTATTGGCTAAAATACAATTATTTCCGACTATACAATCGTGTGCAACATGAACATAAGCCATAAGCAAACAATTACTACCAACTACTGTTTTATAACTGGCTTTGGTACCACGATTGATGGTTACAAATTCTCTTATCATGGTATTGTCGCCAATTATAGCTACAGTATTTTCGCCGGTAAACTTTAGATCTTGTGGTACTGCTGAAATAACTGCACCCGGGTATATTTTGCAATTTTTACCGATACGTGCACCCTCCATAATTACAGCATTCGAACCTATCCAAGTTCCCTCGCCTATTTCTACATTTTTTTCAATAGTAACAAAGGGATCGATAATTACGTTATCAGCAATTTTTGCTTCAGGATGAATATATGCTAATGGTTGCTTCATACTATTATGAAATTATAATTATTCTTTTTTTGCAATTTGTGCCGTTAATAAACCTTCGGTAACAACAGTTTCACCGACAAAAGCAGTCCCTTTCATAGTAGCAATACCACGACGAACAGGACTCATCAACTCTAACTTGAAAACCAATGTATCACCTGGAATTACTTTTTTCTTAAAACGAACTTGTTCTATTCTTAAAAAGTAAGTAGCATAATTTTCTGGATCTGGAACGGAATTTAACACTAATATACCACCTACTTGTGCCATTGCTTCAACAATAAGTACTCCGGGCATAACAGGCTCATTAGGAAAATGACCAACAAAAAAACCTTCGTTATAAGTTACATTTTTTAACCCTATAACACTATTTTCGTCTATTTTCAATATTTTATCAACTAATAAAAAGGGATAGCGATGGGGTAAGCGTTTTTGAATTTCGGCAATATCCATTATAGGTTTGGCATAAATATCAATAATTGGTAATGCTGGTTTGTTTTTTTCTTTACGAATAATTTGCGTAAGATATTTAGCAAATTCAACATTGGCTTTATGCCCTGGTTTTTTGGCAAATATCTTTCCCTTGATAGGCATTCCCACTAACGATATGTCGCCAATAAAATCGAGTAGTTTATGTCGTGCTAATTCGTTCGAAAAATGTAATGAAGTGTTGTTTAAAAGTCCTAACTCGGGTTCATATTCAAGATGAGGTTTGTTTAAAACATCAGCTATTTTATTAACCTCTTCTTTGGTTAATTTTTTGTCAACTACTACAATAGCATTATTAAGATCGCCTCCTTTTACCAAACCATTTTGAGCTAAATATTCTAGTTCATGTAAAAAAACAAATGTTCTACAAGAAGCTAATTCCGTTTTGTAAAAAGGTAAAGAAGTTAAAGTTGCATACTGATTGTTTACAATCTCAGACGGATAATCAATTAAAACAGTAGCATTAAATTCATCATCGGGCAAAGCTATAAATTCGCTACCTGTATCGGCAAAAGTAAAATTTATAGGTTGTTTTATCTCAAAAAAAGTTTTAGGTTCGTCTTGTTCGAATATTCCAACATTTTCAATTCCATTTACGAATGCAATAGAACTTCCATCCATAATGGGGACTTCTTCGCCCGATATTTCAATAAGCAGATTGTCTATTTCCGAGCCATAAATTGCACTTAATAAATGTTCAACCGTATGAACCGTTACTCCATTTTCGGTCAACGAAGTTCCACGTGAGGTATGGCTTACATTATCGACATGACATTTTATAATAGGGTTACCATCTATATCTACACGCTGAAAAATAATGCCATGATTTACTGGAGCAGGTTTAAGAGTAATGTTACATATAGAACCTGTATGCAAACCATTTCCAGAAAAAGAAACGGGCATTTTTACAGTTCGCTGCATTTTTCCTATCATGATAAAATTTTTTAAAAAAGTGGCACAAAGATAGGTTAATCATATTGATTTTCAAAACAAATTTTACATATAATCTATTATTTCATAAAATGCATCATTTTTCTTAATTGTGCTCTGGTTAGTCGATGTATCATACCTGTAGGTTTATTTTTCATTAAAAGCGATTCAAATGTTTTTTGCTGATTTAGATCTAAATTTAAATCATTAAATCGAATCGGGCAATTTATTGCTAGGAAAAAGTCTTCTATTTGCTTAATCGTTTTTGAAGTTGTTTTTATACCCCACCATTCATTTCCAAGCCATATTATCCGCTGATTTAATTTACGACGATGCAATTTTAACCAAGCAGGATAAACAACAGAAAGACTGGCACCATGAGGAATATCAAATAATACCGATAAATGATGAGCTACGTCGTGAACACCCCAATCGCCCGACTTTCTACCATGAAATGTAATCCCATTTAAAGCACAGGTAGATGCCCACATCATGCGTTCACGTAATTCATAATTTTGCAAATCGCTTAAGAGTAGCTCTGCTATTTGGCTAACTTCTTTTAATACACTTATCACAAAACGGTCAGAAAGCAGAGCATTACCATCGCCAAAATAAGCTTCTAACAAGTGGGCAACAATATCGGCTAAACCATAAGCAGTATATTCTTTAGATACAGTTAAGGTGTAAGTTGGGTCGCAAATAGATATAGTTGGATAAGTAAAAGGCGAACCAAAACCAAGTTTTTCGTTAGTTTCGTTATTTTGTAAAACAGCAAAAGGATTCATTTCTGAACCGGTTGCCGCTAATGTTAAAACGGTGATAATGGGCAAAGCATGTGTTGGTTTTTCTTTACCTTTCATTACATTCCAAGGGTCGTTATTCTTTGGAATGCACAAGGCTATTATTTTGGCAGAATCAATAACACTGCCTCCTCCGACAGCTATTACCATATCTACTTTTTCTTTAATCCCCAAGGCAATTGCTTCTCGCACTTCTTCAACACGAGGATTAGGTTTTATACCCCAAAATTCAACAAAACGAATCTGGGCTTTTATTAATTGAGCTATCACATCATCATAAGCTCCATTCGCTTTTGCAGACTTACCACCAAAAACTAATAAAGCCTTTTGCCCAATTCGTGGCAAATGCTTCGATAAATATTCTATACTTTGCTTTCCAAAAAACAATTTGGTAGGATTATAGGCTATAAATGTTTCCATAAATATTTTTTTTAAAATTAGAAATTCTTTTTCTAATAAAACGAAACTTTTGTATTATTACTTTAGTATAAAGTATTGTAAATTGTTAAAACTTATGCTTATGAAAAAACTATCTATTTTTTTATTTTTTGGTGTTTCGATAGCCTTGTTGCTTCAAACATCGTGCAGCATTGAAAAACGTCATTATCGTCCAGGTTTTTATGTAAATAATGGCTCTAATAAAAATACCAAAGGAACAATGGTTGAAAAGAAAGCCAGTCCTGCTGTAGCTATTAACAACACTGTTGCTGAAGTACAAAGCGAACCAATGACCGAAGCCAACGCTCAGCCTATTTTCCATCAAAAAGCCGAAGAACATTTGGTGATCACTACACAAACCGCCTTTGCTCACAAAGCTAACCCTTCAAAAACGGAGGCTAATGTAGAAGCAAAGCAAATAAACAAAAGCGAAGCCATCAAAGCATTAAAACAAAATGCGAAAGCCTTAGCTTTTTATGCACAATCGCATAAAAACAAAGGAGGTGGAGGCGAACAAATTGTTGCACTTTTACTCTGCTTCTTTTTAGGATTCCTTGGCATTCATAGCTTTTATTTAGGGAACAAGAAAAAGGGAGTCCTTTGCAAGGCTATTAACATGCAAATATGTGATTGTTAATAACTTATTGATGTTTTTATTTAAAATTCCAGAAATAATGGTTATTTTAGCGTTATGAAATTAGAAAAATCAGGAAATATGA
>JABUFC010000032.1 GCA_013314715.1 Bacteroidales bacterium
ACGAAACGCAGTTAGTAGCCGTTACCAATAAGGGTTGTACCGATACCGCCAAGGCTATCATAAAAATACTTGAGCAATATACGTTCTATGCTCCTACTGCCTTTAGTCCCGATGGCGACCGCAACAATGACTTTTTCTATGTGGTAGCTCATGGTATTAAAGAAGAAGGCTTTTATTTAGAGGTTTACGATCGTTGGGGCGAGGTAATTTGGAGCACTAAGACCTATAGCAAGCTCGATGAGCGTAGCGAAAAATGGGACGGACGTGCTAAAAACCATGAAATTGTGCCAATCGGCACCTATACATGGAGGGCTGTGTTTAGAGATAGTTTTGATAAGTTGCACGAAGAAGTTGGAGCAGTTTCTGTAATTCGATAATTTTTTTGATTAAAACGATTTAGTTCGTATCTTTGACAAAAATTTTTTTGTTATGATACGAACTTTTGCTTTTTTATATTTGGTTGTTATTCCATTTTTTGTATTTGCCAAGTATGTAGAATCAGATAGAGCTCTTAAAGTAGCTAAACAATTTTATCAAAAACAATACTATCGTTTTAACTATGAAATTAAAAACATCTCGATAAAAGATGTTCATAGTTATTTTATAAATAATCGTTTAGCATGCTATATTATTAGAATAAACCCCAATGGATTTGTTATTACCAGTGCAGATGATAACGCTTTTCCAATTATTGGATATTCTTTTAATGAAGATATTATACCTCAGCAATTACCGGAGTCTATGAAAAATTATTTAGATTTGGCATCTGAACAAATTCTAAAAGCTAGAGAATTAAAAAAAAGTTATTATAACGATATCTGGCTTAAAATTGAAAATGAACCTCTAACCAAAACAACGTTATCAAGTAATGCAATAAGTCCTTTTTTGAATTTATACTGGGATCAAGGAGTACCTTATAATAACTACTGTCCACCAAGTAGTCATGGTCCTGGTGGTCACTGCGTCACGGGTTGTGTTGCCACAGCTATGGCAATGACGATGAAATATTACAATTATCCTGAACATGGGAAAGGTGAAAAAACTTTTATCTGGTCAGATATTGACACCATTGATTACGAAAACACCTATTATCGATGGTCTGAAATGACGTCTTATGCCAATAGTCAGAGTGGCGATGCTATAGCTGAATTGATGTATCATTGTGGTGTAGCCGTTAATATGAACTATGGACCCGATGGATCTTCAAGTTACACAGAATGGGTTCCAGATGCTATGAAAGATTACTTTAGATATCATCCTTCTATCCGTTTTAAAGATAGATCTAAGTTTACCGATTATGACTGGGATATTCTAATAAGAGACCAATTAAATCTTAAACGACCTGTTATTTATAGTGGGAGCGGTACAGGTGGACATGCATTTGTTTGCGACGGTTATCAAGATACTTGTTTTTATCATTTTAATTGGGGATGGAGTGGTTACGCTAATGGTTACTATTACTACAATGACCTAACTCCTGGAAGTAATGATTTCTCTTATGGCCAAGGAGCTGTTATAAACATTATGCCGTATTTTGCAGATTATTGTAATCAAGACAATATCTTAATTGACACTACACGAACATTGGAAGATGGTAGCGGATTATCTTATTATTGGAATAATACACATTGTTCATGGCTTATAAAACCCAGAGGCGCTAGTCAAATAAAATTAAATTTCACAAATTTTAATACCGAAACTAATTATGACGTTCTCTCCATTTATGATGGCGAAACCGATCAAGCTCCCCTTATTGGAAGTTTTTCGGGCAACCAATTACCTAGTGAGATTTTATCTACCGGGAATGCTTTGTTTTTAACATTCAATACCAATGATACCATTCAAGGGCAAGGATGGGAACTATATTACACTTCTATTTTTGTTGGAATTGAACCAATCAACTTAGAAAATCAGTTTCAACTTTTCCCTAATCCTGTTAATAATTATTTAACAATCACCTCTAAATCAAATGAAAATTATACAATTCATATTTATAATGTATTGGGCGAAAAGGTTTATTCACAGACGACAAAAAATGATTTGCTAATCAATACTGCTTCGCTTAACAACGGACTTTATCTAATTGAAATTTCACAACAGTATCAAAAAATCAGAAAAAAATTCATCGTTAAGCACTAATTTTTTCATTTTTCAACAAGCTTTTTTTCATTATTTGACGAAAATTTATCATTATGGGATAAATACGTATTTTTATTTGATGAAAATTGAGTAAATTTACCTACAGCCTTATAACGTTTGACAAACTTTTACGTAAAAATTGACAAAGAAATTACTTTTGTCATGAAAAGAATATTTACTTTAATAGGTTTAATAATAGCGAGTAATCTTATCTTTTCGCAAAGTACAACTAATTATACATTTAGCTCGCTATCAGATGGTTCATTAACCGATATGTCGTCGGGAACGACACAACTTATTGGTCCTAATACCGATGGTTTAAACACCGGTATTTTTTCAAATACGAACCCAATCGGTTTTACTTTTTATTTTATGTCCACTGCTTATGACCAATTTGTTGTTACCGAAGACGGAGTAATGCGTTTAGGCACATCATTATCGGCTATAAGTCGCACTCCCGAACTGAATGTTAATAAGCCACGACTTGTTGCTTTCTCTTGCGATATGGCTACAGGATCTAACGGTAAAGTTCATTATAAAGTAGAAGGCACAGCCCCCAATCGTGTTTGTATTGTGGAATGGAAAAACTGCTATGGTACCTTTCCTGCTTCCATGCCGGTTTTAGGTCAATTAACATTTCAAATTCGTTTGTACGAAACCACAGGAATTATTGAATATGTCTATGGATATATGAACATGCAACGAAGAAGAGATAATAGTGATCTTGGAGCTATAGGGATAGGCAATTCGAATGCTAATAATGGAGTTTTATATAAAACAACATCATTTTCTGACAATTCCATAGGAACAACCTTACCTGTTTATCTAATATGTCAATCCAAAATAACTACAACCGGTGAAGTAGCCGGCTTATCCTCAACAACCGATGGAGCTCGAAGGGTATATCGTTTTGTTCCTCCTGTTGCACCTGCAGCACCATCAGGGTTATATTTTACAGGCGTTAGTCAAACCAGTGTAACCTTAAATTGGACCGATAATGCTAATAATGAAACCCATTACCATGTTTATAGAAGCGATGATGGTGGATTAACTTATGAATTAGTGGCTGTTCTTCCAGCCAATTCTACCACCTCAGGACCTATAAACGGACTTCCAGATAGAACCTATTACTGGAAAGTATATGCTGTAAACGAAGGTGCACGAAGTGATGCACTTGAAGGAGTTTGTTCTACTTTACCTGCAGGAACCATTCATTCTACAGTTACTGGAGGTTTATGGAGCCAAACAACTACTTGGGAAGAAGGTGTTTTACCGGGACCCAATGATGATGTCATTATCAAAGATGGAGCAACGGTAACTATTGATATCACTACTGCCGTTTGCAACAATTTAACCATAGGCGAAGGGAATTCGGGCAGATTAACTTTTATCGGTGGGAACACCAATGCCACTCTTACATGTGATGGCGACATTTGGGTAAAGCCCAATGCCACTTTTGATGTAGATGGTTCAGCTACCGGAGGTACAAGAAAACTTATCGTTGGTAATCGTTATTATTCACAAGGTAATCTTACTGTGGACGGTATTTTTGACATGAACTGTAGCTCAACTGCAATAGCTGATGTTTATTTTAAAGGAAGTGTAAATGGCATTGTTTCCGGTAATGGACCAACTTGCGACTTCTATTCCATTTATGTTGACAAAAGCAATAATTACAATAAATATATTGATATTCAACGCATTATCACTATTAGTTCACCCACAACAAATGGAAGCAGGTTAAATTTAACGAATGGATTATTCAAACTTTCGAGCGCCTCAACCCTATCACCTTATTATGGCAATAATACCATAGGAAGCACAACAGCAGGTTTATGGCTAAATAATCCAAATGCCATTATACAATGTGTAGGAGCTGGTACTACAACAGGAGCCGGCAATGCTACTATTGATGGTCTTTTACAAATATCTGCCGGACATTTTATTTATGGAAGTGGCGATAATACTCTTTCTGTAACAAATAATGGTACTATTCAATTAGATGGTGATAATGCTAAAATAACCTTTTATGGGAAAGCTGATTTTGCAGCCAATGCCCACTTAACGATTACAGCCGGTGATTTCAGATTAGATCCTCAAGCAGGGAATAATTTAGCAACAGGACATGTTTGTAATTTTAATACTACATCATATGTTATATTCACGGGTGGTTATATTACTTTTATTGATCCTAAAAAATATACTACTTCAAGCGATTTTTATATTCCTTCATCAGGAGAGCAAAATAAAATACTAGTGGGAGGCACCATCCGATTAGGCGATGGTAGTAGTTCTGCCAATGGTTCTACCAGCGGTTTTATGATTACCATACCAACAACCTATGGATTTCCACTGGGTAATATAGAAATCAATAATCCTACTGGTACTGATAGATTTGTACGATTTACTCGATCTTCAGGAACTAATCCTATTATTGTTAATGACATTAACATTATTGCCGGCACATGGAATTTAAAAGGCATTTCTTTCAATGTTGGCGGTAACATAGTAAATAATGGAACCATTGACGTTTCAACTGCAAGCTCAACTATTAATATGACAGGTTTAGCCTTACAAACTATAAGTGGTAGCGGTACACTTTCAGCAACCAATAATTTAGTATTCAGCATCAACAATTCGAACGGCATAACATTAAATATGCCCTTATCGGTTTTAAAATTAACGTTAACCAATGGAATCATTAATACCACAAGCACCAATATTTTAAAAGTATTATCTACAGCCGTAACTGACTTATCAGGCGGTTCATCAAGTTCGTATATCAACGGACCTTTAGAACGTAATATTACAACAGTAGCTAATACCTACAAATTTCCTATTGGCAAATCGGGTTATACATATTTTGAACTAAAAAATCCGACGACTTCAGGTACTGTAACAATTAGAGCTGAAGTATTTGATCAAGATTGCGGTGGAAGCATCACTTCTCCTGCCGGTTATGAAATTAACACTAACCGCTATTGGAATGTTCAAGTTCAATCAGGAACTTTTACTAATGGAATAGCAATTATATATGAAACGAACCCTACAACTAATCTTATCATTGCAAAATCGAATACCCTTTCGGGAGTTTATGATGGGACTATTCACGCTTCGCAAAGTGGCACCTCGCTTACCACTAGTACTATCACAAGTTTAGGTTATTTCTGTTCAGCTGCTCCAACCTTTTTAAGCGGTACGTACAACTGTGGGAGTGGACAACCCTTTACTTCATTAACCAATAATGATGCTTCAGGATTTTTTAAAACAGTAGCATCAAGAGGATTAAAAGGAAATGTTACGTTACTCATAACTTCAGATTTAACTGAATCTGGAGCAGTCGCCCTTACTCCTTGGTCTGAAATAAATGGTAGCGGATATACCATTACGATTAAACCTGCTGATGCAACTATTAAAACAATTTCAGGGGCTGTAGCCAATGGAATGATTCGTTTAGATGGTTCAGATAAAGTTACATTTGACGGAAGTTACAATGGAATCGGTAATTACTTATTATTCAGAAATACCAATACTTCTAATCCTGTATTTACTTTTATGAATGAAGCTACCTATGATACTCTAAAAAATATTACCATTGAATCAGGAAATACTAACGCAACTAGCGGAGCTGTTTTGTTCAGAACCTCTACAGCAACTACAAACCTTGGAAATAGTTTTAATGGAATAATAAATTGTACAGTAAGAGATCGTTCAGATGCAGCGGGAGTTCCTGCCAATTTAATCTATTCAAGCGGCACTGCTGGTAAATTAAATAATTCTAATTCTATTATTAATTGTTATCTATTTAATTTTACAAATAGTGGTGTTAATATTTTAGCTACAGGAAATGGTGATAATTGGATAATAAACAACAATCATTTTTATCAAACAGCAAGCAGAAATACTGCCCAAAGTGCAATCAATATATCAAGTGGAATTGGTCATCAGATTCATCAAAATTATATTGGTGGTAGTACTATTAATTGCGGTGGTACACCATGGACCAATACAGGCAATGTTACAGTTAAAGGCATAAGTATAAGTTCTACAGTTGGTTCGCCTATATCTATTCAAGGAAATGTTATTCAAAATCTATCTTTATCAGGTGCAAGTTCAACCTTTTATGGTATTGAAACTCTTAACGGTTCATTCAACATAGGAACTACCGAAGGAAATACCATTGGCGACCCCAGTAGCACTTCAGATATTGCATTAGCAGGCAATACAATCAATGTTGGAATTAAAAACAACTCGTCAGCTTCGGTAAGTATATGGAATAATAATATCTATAGAATCACATGTACAAGTACAGGAACAAGCAGTACATTTATTGGAATATGGCATGCCGGAACCGGCTCATCAAATATTTACAATAATACCCTAGATAATTTACGTTCTGTTAGTTCAAAAAACACCATTGATACCATGGCTTTACAAGGCATATATGTGAGTGGTGCTGCAACCGGTGGCGTTTATATTACTGAAAATAAAATCAGTAACCTTTTGCTTAATAATACCGGAACAGTGCAAAATAATGTTGCAGGAATTAGTATTACTGCGGTTGCTAACCCAATTATCAACAGAAATAAAATTTGGAATATAAAAAATGCCTCTACGAGAACAACAACCACGTCTCCCCCCACAGCATCAGGAATTAGCATATACAGACCATCTGCTTCATCCGTAGTTGAAATTAGAAATAACATGATTAGCCTTGGTAATGGAGCAACCACCAATACCGAATTTAATGGAATTTGGATTCAATCATCAACCAATGCATATACGGCAAAAATATATTATAACTCTATTCTCATATCAGGAACTCCTTCGAGCGGTGCCTTATCTTCATTTGCTCTGTTAAGAGGTGATAATTCTTCGACTACCCAAGGAGTATCTTTAGACATTAAAAATAATATTTTTGCTAACATTCGTAAAGGAGGTACCGGAAAACATTATTGCCTTGGAAACCAAGGCACATCACCCACGACCAATTGGTCGAATATTTCTGATGCCAATTTATTTATTTGCCCCAATGGAACTAATACAATTGCATTATGGAACTCAAGCGATTTAAATATTAACTCATTAAGAACGAATTCGAATGGTGAAGCTACAAGTATTAGCATCATGAGCAGTACCTCAACAAATGCCGACGAAATAATAGTTGCCAATTTATTTAACGATATCAACTCCGGAGATTTGCATATCAATGGAAACAACAGCGAAGCTTGGTTTGTAAACGGTAAAGGAAATCAAATTACCATTAACAACGACATTGACAACGATAGCCGAAGTACTACATTTGTAGATGGCACAACCGACATTGGTTGCGATGAAGTTACGGTAACATCTACACCCATCAATGCAAAAACAGTAGGAACTATCGCTGATGGTAATACTACTGAATTTTGGTTTGGAAGCATTAAATTTGGACAAATAACATGGCATGGAAGCAACTTACCAACCGCTGTTAATTTTACTATTTTTTCTCAAAAATATCCTGATTTAACAGATGGTCTAGGTAATCCATACAACAACTTAATGGGTGCTCAATATTCAAATATTGTGTTTGAAATTTCACCCGTAGGCGGTGATATAAATACTTACACCTACGATTTAAGATTGTATTTTGATAAAAAATATGTTGGTACTATCGATGATTTATCCGTAATTAGTATAGCAAAAAATCCTTATATTTATCCTACTCCTTCCTCTACCCCTGTCAACGATTACGGCATTTATTCTACCGTTACCGATTTAGGAAATACTTATTATGAAATTTCAGATGTTATAGGTTTTAGTCAATTTATTTTCTATAAAGGCACAGCTACTCCACTACCTGTAAATTTAGTTCATTTCTCCGGAAAGTGTAATAATGGTGATGTTGACTTAACATGGATTACAGCCTCTGAAACAAACAACCATTACTTTGTTGTAGAAAAAAGCAATGATGCCATTAACTTCAATGCGATTGCTCAAATTCAAGGAGCCGGAAATTCCAACACTATGTTAACATATAATTACACCGACAAAAATGCTCTCTCTCAAGCAGTAAATTACTACCGCCTCAAGCAAGTGGATTACGATGGAAAAACAACAACTTCTGAAATCATTGCTATTCAATGTAATTCTTTAGAAGAAAACTATGTTCGTATTGGAAATTCTGAAAACTATTTAACCTTATTATTTAACACATCTTTATCTGGTAAAATCAATGTTCAGGTATTTGACAAAATCGGACGTTGTATGATTTCAAAGCATTACGAAGGCGAAGAAATAACTACCATCCCCATCGAAAAACAAAACTTATCTACCGGACTATACACCATCGTTATACAATCGTCGCAAGGAACATTAGCCAAGAAAGTCGCCGTAGTTAAATAAAGCGACAAGTCCATCAACTTCTCTTCTCAGTTTTCATTTTTACCAGAACCTATCTTATGTAGGTATTTATAAATATTACCCAACGATAATAATTTTAAAATAGTAAAAGCTATCAAGACACGAGTTAAAATAATGATCCAGAAATTTCCGCCAACAATAGCAAAAATAAGCGAATCTTCGACAATAGCATGAGCTAAAACCAGAAAAATAGTTATTAACGCAGTATCTTTAACTTTGATGACACCATTTTGCATGAATTGAAACATAATACCCGAACCATAAACAATACCAAAGAAAAATCCTGTGAGCCAAGGTACCACTCCCCCACCTGAAATACCAAAAAAACGTCCAATTGCATGGAAAATGGGTTTTAATTTTTGCATAAAAGACCAACGTTTTAACAGCTCATAGCTTACCTGAATAAGAAAAACCAAGATGAAAATCTGCATCATAGTGGTAATAATGCCCAATACAACCTTATACCAATCGACCGTTGTCGATGTTTTAAAAAAGGGATTTAATACAGCCCCATAAACTTCTGCAGGAAGTAATAAATTAGCCATAAATCCAGCAAAAAGTCCTAACACTATCCTAAAAAAAGCAATGCGAATGGTAGCAAAACGAAGTTTCATTAAAATACCCGTCTCCACAAGTAAATTATGTGAGAATCCAATAACAATTCCTAAAATAGTAATCTCGCGAGCCGAAAGATTTAAAGCAGGAATAGTGGCTATTCCCGCATATACATTTCCTAAAAAAGATGCAATAAGAGTGATAGAAGCTTTACCAGGTAAACCCATAAATTCCATCACAGGCGACAGGTAAGGACTTAGCCAATCGAAAAAGCCTACTTGTCGCAACAACGATGACAATAACGACAACGGCACATAAACTTTTATTAACAACCACGATACCTTGGTCGCTGCTTTTATTGCATGAATGGCTATTTTCTTCATATAAATATCGGACAAAAATAACAAATAAATTCGAGCTTTTGCCTAAATCTCATTATTTGTTTTTACCAACTATACAATAACAACTACCATTTGTAAATTCAAACCAACTATATATGCAATAACAACGTAGTTTAAAAAAATATGCCGCTTGAAAATCAAGGCTGTCTAAAATAATTTATAAATAAAACTTATACTATTGATAATTGATAATCGATAATATAATAAATAACTTATTTTCAAAATTACAAAAGTCAAATTAGTTTTGTTCTATGATAAATTTATTTATTTGGGTAATAAAACTAAAAAAAGTATCTTTGACAAAAAAAAACATTATGAAGCGATTACTATTATTTAGCAATTCGACCAATGCAGGCGAAGAATATTTAACTTACCCTTTACCACATATAAAAGATTTTTTAAAAAACAGTAAAACCCATTCTATAGCTTTTATTCCTTTTGCCGCTGTAACTTTTTCGTTTGACGAATACGAACATAAAGTTAATCAACGCTTTGGCGAAATAGGGTTAAAAGTTCGTAGTGTACATCGCGAAACAAAACCGGTTGAATTTATTAAAAACGCCGACGTTATAGTTGTGGGTGGAGGAAACACTTTTCATTTATTAAAACATATTTATGAATACAATCTAATAGACATTGTTCGCCAAAAAGTAAACAACGGAACTCCCTATATTGGATGGAGTGCCGGAAGCAACATGGCATGCCCAACCATATGCACTACCAACGATATGCCCATTGTTCAGCCACCCTCGTTCGAAGCGTTTAACCTCATCCCCTTTCAAATCAACCCGCATTATTTAGACGCCAATCCCGATGGTCATGCCGGCGAAACAAGAGAACAACGAATTTTAGAATTTCTGGCAGCCAACCCCACTAAACATGTACTGGGATTAAGAGAAGGATGCTGGTTATTGGTCGATAATAATACAATTACACTCCATGGATCAAAAACAGCTCGCATTTTTAAGTTTAATACCCCACCCTACGAAGTAACACAAGGCAGTATTATTAACCTATAACTACATATAATACTGACTTACTGATACTTATATCAAATATAAATATTATTTTGATTTTTGCTAAAAAAACAGTACGTTTGCACCTTGATTTTTTTTAGGTGAGAAATTGTAAATATTAAATTTATAGACACATGCAGAATAAAGGATTTATTAAGTTTTTCGCAGTTGCTTTAGCATTAGCAGCTATTTTTCAATTATCGTTCACATTTGTAGTTCGTAAGGTTCAAAACGATGCCAAAGAATACGCTCAAGGCGATCCCCAAAAAGAATATCGTTATCTCGATTCTATAGCCAATGAGCCAGTATATAATTTTCTTTGGTTAAAAAAATACACCTTACGTGAATGCCAAGAAAAAGAAATCAACCTTGGTCTCGACTTAAAAGGTGGTATGAACGTAACCTTAGAAGTTTCTGTTGTAGATGTGCTTCGTTCCTTAGCACATTATACAAACGACAGTACATTTAACAAAGCTATTGCCAAAGCAAAAGAATTGCAAAAAAATAGTAGTGAAGATTTTATCACTCTCTTTGGCAAAGCTTTTCAGCAAATTGACCCCAATGCTAAATTAGCTGCCTTTTTTATATCAAAAGATTTAAAAATTGACTTCAACACTCCTAACGATGAAGTATTAAAAATCGTTCGCAAAGAAGCCGAAGGTGCTATTGACAATTCGTTTAATGTTTTAAGAAATCGTATCGACCGTTTTGGTGTAACACAGCCCAATATTCAAAAAATAGCAACAACGGGTCGTATTTTAATTGAATTACCAGGTGTTAAAGACCCCGAACGCGTTCGCAAATTATTACAAGGAACAGCCAATCTCGAATTTTGGCAAACATACGAAAATGCTGAAGTCTATCCATTATTAGAAAAAGCTAACACACTTCTAGCTGAACTCTTAATGGGTAAAAGTAACGACACTTTAAAAAACGACTCTTTAAAAAATGTTAATGATAGCCTTGCTGCAAAAACAGATACAACCAAATCTTTATTAGAAGCCGTTAAACAAAACAAAGACACTTCTAAAAAAACACCCCAAAATGCAACGGCAGAACAATTTAAACAAAACAATCCTCTGTTTAGTATTATGTATCCAAGCGTTGATAATGAAAAACGTTTGGCCAAAGGTGCTGCTGTTGGATTGGTATTAGGTAAAGACACTTCGTTAGTTAACAAATATTTAAATATGAAGCAGGTAAAAGCTTTATTCCCTGCAAATTTAAAATTCTTATGGTCGTATAAACCACTTAAAAACACTGAAATTTATCAACTCATTGCTATAAAAACCGATCCTCGTACCAATAAAGCTCCTTTAGATGGTGGAGTTATTACAAATGCACGTGTTGAATTTGATAATATGACCAACGAACCTCAAGTATCGATGTCGATGAATGGCGAGGGCGCCAAAGAATGGGCTCGCCTTACCCGCGAAAACGTTGGACGCCAAATAGCCATTGTACTCGACAATTATGTATATTCATTCCCCGTCGTTCGTCAAGAAATAAAAGGTGGTAACTCCTCTATTTCTGGTGGCTTTACTTTAGAAGAAGCAACCGACTTAGCCAATGTTTTAAAATCGGGAAAACTTCCTGCACCTGCAGTAATAATTGAAGAAGCAATTGTTGGACCTACTCTTGGCAAAGAAAGTATCAATGCAGGACTTATATCATTTATTATAGCATTTATATTAGTTCTTTTATATATGCTATTCTTCTATGGCAAGCCGGGTCTTATTGCCAATATTGCTTTGCTTGTAAACGTATTTTTCTTAATTGGTGTTTTAGCTTCCATTGGTGCAGTATTAACACTACCCGGTATTGCAGGTATTGTTTTAACATTAGGTATGGCAGTTGATGCTAACGTAATTATTTACGAACGTGTTTGCGAAGAAATACGAGCTGGTAAAGGCATAAAACTTGCCCTTTCAGATGGTTACAAAAATGCATACTCTGCCATTATCGACGGAAACGTTACAACTTTAATTACAGGAGTTGTTTTATATGCCTTTGGTAGTGGTCCAATTCAAGGTTTTGCAACTACTTTAATTATTGGTATATTAACTTCACTATTCACAGCCATCTTTATTTCAAGATTAATTTTTGAATATGGATTTAATAAAGGCTGGAATTTTGTTTTCGAAACAAAAATAACACGAAACTTCTTAGATCATGTAAATCTAGATTTCATCAAAGCAAGAAAAGCAGCTTACATCTTCTCTTCTAGCATTATTATATTAGGTTTAATCAGCTTATTTACACGTGGTTTAAGTTGGAGCACCGACTTTACAGGTGGTAGAACTTATGTGGTTCGTCTTGACCAAAATGTTAAAGTTAACGATGTAAGAGCTTCTTTGTCTAAAGTATTTGGTGAAGCACCCGAAGTAAAAACATTTGGATCGGACAATCAACTTCGCATTACAACAAAGTATTTAATAAACGAAAATACTGCCGAAGCCGATAGCATTGTTGAAAGCAAATTGTATGAAGGCTTAAAACCTATGTTCAAAAAAGATATTTCTTTTATTGATTTCAGTAGTTCATCTAATGTTAGCACCGAAGGCATCATGAGTTCATCTAAAGTTGGACCTACCATTGCTGATGACATAAAGGTTGCTGCCATTATTGCTGTATTATTATCTCTATTAGCTATATTTATTTATATTGCCATTCGCTTCCGCCAATGGCAATGGGGATTAGGAGGTGTTATTGCATTGTTCCACGACTCTATGTTTGTAATTGCCTTTTTCTCATTCTTTAACGGTATATTACCCTTTAACCTCGACATTGATCAAGCATTTATAGCTGCTATATTAACAGTAATAGGTTATTCTATCAACGATACCGTTATTATTTTCGACCGCATTCGTGAATATAGAACCCTGCATCCTCGTTGGGAATTACCTGTTGCTATTAACTCCGCTATTAATTCTACATTACGTCGTACCATCAATACAGCTGGTATCACCATCGTAGTATTACTTGCCATTTTTATTTTTGGAGGCGATGTATTGCGAGGATTTATTTTTGCATTACTTGTTGGTGTTACTATAGGAACCTATTCATCTGTATTTGTTGCAACTCCATTAGCATACGATATTCTTAAAAGGAAGCAAAAAACTATTGCTGAAAAATAAAAAAAGAGGCTGTCTTTTAAGGGCAGCCTTTTTTATTCTTTATTTGAACCCATTTTTTCAATGCTTATAATAAGTTTTAAATGAAACTTTTTGACTACCATATCGAATTACTATTAAATATATCCCCTCTTCTAAATTATTTATTATAGGAACCTTGTTCTCACCCAATTCTAATCGAATATCGTTAATCAAAAATCGATTTTTACCTAAAACATCATAACCTTCGAGTGAGACAATCATAGCTTTAGGAGCAATAATAAATATATACTCGTTAAATAAATTGGGATATATATATAAATCTTTTATATTTTCAACAAACTCCATCGATGTAAAATTAACACAAAAAGCCTCACTTGTATCTCTACAAGTATGATTAACTGTTACCCAATTAAAACAATGCATGCCACTGTTATTTACAACTGCCGTAACATTGCATGGAGTATTATTAGATGGTTGAAATAGGGTTCCTGCATTATTATCAATCCAATAACCATAACCATAAGTGGGTGTTACTGCACATAACGACTGATACTCATTATAACTTGAAACGGTATCTGCTAAATTTGTTGTTATTATAGGCGGATAAGAAAAGTAAAATGATACATTAACAGAATCATAATTATAACAATAACCATTAAAAGTAATATAATACATGGTAATAGTTTCGTTAAAATTGTTATTTTTTATCCAAGTACATTTATTATTTTTTCCATTGGGATTAAGTAAAGAATCATGGGGTCCATCATAAAAAGTAATACCGATAGGACCACTCCACTCACCTATTACATTACTGTCTGTATGGGCACATAAATAAGCAAAATGACTATTGCATATCATCAAATCAGGTCCAACCTCAATATAAGGTATATTAACAATATTGACCATAAATGTATCTGAACATCTGCATGCATTATTTTCAGCATTCATTTCGGTCCATACAACAGAATAATTACCTGTCAATGGAAAAAAAGCATTAGTCGAACTTTCATTTGAATTTGAAAAAATAACATTAGAGGGATTAGAACCAATACCACCCCAGTTTACTAAGGCATTACTTATAGAAGTATGCCCTATTAAATATAAAGAATGATTACAAATAGTGGTATCGGTATAATGATGACAATTGGGCATTTCGTAAAACAACACATTTATACTATCTCTATGTAAATTATTTTGATGGTCCATATATTCCCAATAAAACCATACCGACTGCATACCGTTTACAAAAAAATTGGGTATTCCCGAAGCATCAGCAATCACTTTAAAATGCAAAGGCGACGGATCGATATTAGATATTACAATCTGATTATGCGAACAAGTCCACATACCAGTAACTGCATTTGTACCCATAGTATCGGCAGTTAATTCGATAGAACTACCACAGACCGAAATCTGCGAAAATAATCTTAACGAAAAAATTAAAGCTAAAATTAAAATGATGGTTCTCATAAAACAAAAAATTTAGTTTTTGATTTAAAGACAAAAACAAAATCCATTTAGTTGCCTGTTATTATATTGAGATAAGCGTTTAACTATTTATAGACCTCATATTAATATACATTTCTTGCAATTTTTAACATGATAAAAAAATTTAAACTATTTTAATTGTACCCAATAAACTATTTATACATTTTTATTGCACTATCAATATTTCAAATATAAATCAAAACTATTTATATTTTTTAACATTAGTAAAATGATTTCAATTGAATTTTTAATAAAAAATATATAAATTGCCGTCAAAAAAAATGTCAGCTATGAAACCTTTTTTAATCTCAATTTGGCTATTTACATTGCTATGTTTCTATAATGTAAATGCTCAAAAAGACAGTACTTTAGTTATTCTTGAGAATCAGGATGCCGAACTTGCATACAATCGAGGTATTGAAAACTATACTAATAAAGCATATCAAGAAGCCATACAAGCATTTACCGAAGCAATAAAATTTAAACCAGACTTTATAAAAGCCTATTTTAATAGAGGTAATGTTTATTTTGAAACACAACAATACAAAGATGCAGTTGAAGACTTCAAAAAAGTTACCGAACTCGATTCAAACGATGTTCAGGCGTGGTATTTAAAAGGACGTTCTAACCAACTGCTTGGCAAACAAGATGAAGCATTCGATGATTTTACCCGTGCTATCAACAAAGGGACCAAAGATGCTAAAGCTTATTATTTTAGAGGTCAAATACAATTTTTAAAAGATAATTTTGAAGGAGCATTAGAAGACTTTACCGAGGCAATAGCTTTAGATAATAAATATGCTGTTGCTTACAACGACCGTGGTAGTACTTATAGAAAAATGGAAAAATACGATGAAGCCATAGCCGATTATCGAAAAGCGACGGCTTTGGATGCTTCGCTCGATTATGCTTTTAACAATCTTGGAAGCGTTCTAAGAAAAAAAGAAAAATTCGATGATGCTATCGATGCATATACACAGGCAATAAAAGCAAACCCTAATAGTTACATTGCATATAATAACAGAGGAAGTGCCAAATTTGAAAAAAAAGATTACAAAGGAGCAGCCGAAGATTTTAATAAAGCCATAAAAATAAAATCTGACTACATGCCAGCACTAAATAATTTAGCTGCCACCAAAATAAAAGAAAAAGATTATAAAGCAGCTATCGACGAATATACTAAAATAATTCAAAAAGATTCTAATTACGGTTACGCATACTTAAACAGAGGCATCGCATATGAAGAATTACGAATGCAAAAAGAAGCTTGTGCCGATTGGAATAAAGCCAAAGAACTTGGCGTAAATGCAGTTAATCAATTCATGTCAGATTGTAAATAATAGGAGGATTAAAAATGAAAACAATAAAATATTTAATTAACTTATTTTTATTTGCCTTTTTATTTAATAACACGAATGCACAAGAAGTTATCATAAAAAAAGAAGATTTTGCAAGTAAAGACGATTACAAAATTGCTAAAGAATATTTATCTAAAGCCGAAGAATATTATGTCTTAGGACGAGGAGGAATGAAATCTGCTTTAGATTTTTATCTTAAAGTACATCAATATATCCCTAATCATGCTATGCTCAATTACAAAATTGGTTCGTGCTATTTGCATTCCATCCAAAAAGTAAAATGCCTCGATTATTTCAAAAAAGCCTATAGTCAAAATCCCACCATTCAACCCGATATTGTATGGCTATTAGCTACAGGATATCATCTTAATGCTGATTTTGATAAAGCAATAGAACTCTATACAAAATATAAAAATCAATTATCGCCCAGCGACTTACAACAAAAACGCAAAGAAATTGAAAAAAGAATACAAGAATGCAACAATGGTAAAGAACTCATAAAAAACCCTGTTCGTGTATTTATCGATAATTTAGGTCCTAATGTAAATACCATGGCACCCGAATACAGCCCCTTAATTTCAGCAGACGAATCAATGTTACTTTTTACTTCGCGCCGTTCCGACACTTATGGTGGTGGCTCCGATCCAGAAGACAACCTCTATTTTGAAGATATTTATGTATCTTACAACGATGGCAATGGTTGGTCGTTAGCTAAAAATGTAGGCAAACCTTTGAATACCAAGAACAACGATGCTACCGTAGGTTTGTCGCCCGATGGAACACAATTATTTACATTTAATGGTAAAATTAATAATGGTGATATTTATGTATCGAAACTCAAAGGTTCCGAATGGACAGCACCCGACGATAGCCCTTTAAAAAAATACATCAATTCTGAATTTCATGAAACCTCTGCATCTTTTTCGTTCGATGGAAAAACCATGTATTTTGTAAGCGATCGCGAAGGTGGATTTGGTGGACACGATATATGGGTTTCTCAATGGGAAACAGAAAAAGAACGTTGGGGACAACCTCGTAATATAGGCAGTGTTATCAATACCGAATACGACGAAGAAGGTGTTTTTATGCATCCCGACGGACGAACCCTATATTTCAGTTCACGAGGACATAATACCATGGGAGGATTCGATGTATTTAAATCGACGATGAATGATGATGGCACTTGGTCGAAACCTGAAAATATCGGATACCCCGTTAATACGCCCGACGACGACCTCTTTTTTGTAATGAGCGGAAGCGGTAAACATGGTTATTATAGTTCGGCTAATGATAACGGATATGGCGATTACGATTTATACATGATTACTTTTAGAGGTCCCGAAAAACCACCTGTATTACACAACGAAGATAATTTATTAGCCAATGTAGCTCCTGTTGGCGAAAGCGTTGTGGCTGAAAAAGTTGAAATTAAAACCATGCGACTTACTATTCTCAAAGGAACCATAAAAGATGCCATGACAAATGCCCCTGTTGAGGCTCAAATTGAGATTGTAGATAATACTAAAAACGAAGTAGTATCTGTTAATACATCCAATAGTACCACCGGCAAGTACTTAGTATCGTTACCTTCTGGACGAAATTATGGAATCGCTGTTAAAGCAGAAGGATATTTATTCCATTCAGAAAACTTCGATATTCCTGCCGCTACAGGTTACCAAGAAATAACGAAAGACATCCTTTTAAACAAACTTGCAGTAGGACAAAAAGTAGTACTTCGCAACATCTTCTTCGATTATGGTAAATCTTCACTAAGAGCAGAATCATATCCTGAACTTGATCGATTGGTTAAACTATTAACCGACTTACCAAAATTAAGAATAGAAATTAGTGGACATACTGACAACAAATCTTCATTACAATTTAATCAAAAACTTTCGGAGGCACGTGCAAAAGCCGTTGTCGATTACTTAATAAGTAAAGGAATTTCTGCTAGTAGGCTCGAATATAAAGGATATGCATATTTACAACCCATTGCTACCAACGATACCGAAGAAGGACGCCAACAAAACCGTCGTGTAGAATTTAAAGTTTTAGAAAATTAATATGTTAACCCATAAAAACATTAAGCTCAGTGATAACCTTTTTGATATCATTGAGCTTAATCCTTATGTTCTATTTGTTTTTGAACATTTACAACTTTTAGATAAGCCCAAAAATTTAACAGTAAAATCATTTTGCAAGGAATACTCATTAGACGTAGAACTATTTATTGCACTGCTAAATGTCTATAACGGCAATGATAACAACATTATACTAAAACCTGAAAAAAAACACCTTAAAACCATTGTTCCTTTTTTAAAACACTCTCATCAATATTATAAAAACGAAAAATATCCATTTATTACCAATCTTCTCGATATTCTTCAACTAAAAGTAAATTCAAAAGAAATAACTATACTGAAAAACTTTTTTGAAACATATAAAAACGAAGTTATTGAACACCTCGAATACGAAGAAAAAAACGTTTTTCCATATATCGAACAATTACTTACAAAAAAAAGATACTATCAAAATAAGGTTTCTTTTTCGATTAAAGATTACCAAGAACATCATAATGATATTGAAGAAAAATTAAGCGATTTAAAAAATTTACTCATTCATCATTTTAAAGTTGGCGACTTTGCTTCACTTAAACGACAAATTATTTTAAACTTATACGAATTACAATACGACTTACATGCTCACTCCATTATAGAAGACAAAATATTAATTCCTATTCTTTTAACCATTGAAGCAAACGAATAATGACAAACAAATGGATTATTGCCATTATTGAGCCCTCAGAAATTATAGTTGAAGGAATTTCTTCATACTGGTTAAAATCCGGACTTTCAGTCGAAATAAAAAAATATACTTCATTAGAACATTTTATACATAAACATCAAACAATCCGTCACAACATTGTATTTTTAAACCCAATTACAATCCAAAACATAGAAAATCAATGGATAAAGTTCAAAGAAAAACATAATGAATTAATTTCAATTGCAATTGTTTATCAACACTTTTCGCATGACACCTTATCATTATTTACTCAAGTTTTTCATATAGATAATTCATTTCAACAACTCATTAAGTTTATTTTAGAACAAAAAAACACCAATCAGACTAAAGAAAACAAAGAAAAATTATCTGTTCGCGAAAAAGAAATTTTACGTCTTTTATCTCAAGGAAAATCTATAAAAGAAATAGCCGAAAAAGTTCATTTAAGTCATCATACAGTACTTACCCATCGAAAAAACATAAGTGCTAAAACAGGCATTAAAACGCTTGCTGGTTTAACTGTATATGCAATAAGCCTTGGAATTATCAATATAGACGAAATGAATCAATAAATATTTCGGATGGATATAATACAGAATCTAAAAATAAGCCACCTGCAAAAACAGACTCACCTGCCAAACAGCGATTTTTTGATGCTATAATATTTTCAAATTCACTTAAACCTAATTTTCCTTTTCCTATTTCTACCATAGTACCTACAATAGCACGTACCATATTTCGCGTAAATCGATTAGCAGCTATCGTAAATATTAGTTGTTGTTCGTTGCGTTCCCATTTGCAATAATACAGCTGACACAAATTATTTTTTTGTCCTCCATGTAATTTTGAAAAACTTGTAAAATCAGTTGTTTTCATTAAGATATCACAAGCTTTATTCATTAATTCCATATCTAAAAATAATGTAAAATCCCACACAAATTTTGTATTAAAAGGATTTTTAACTGTTTGGATATAATACTTATATGTTCGCTCTATAGCCGAAAAACGTGCATGTGCATAAGATTGTACTTTATATAAGCCTATAACCGCTATATTCGAGGGCAAAAAACGATTTAGTTTAAAAACCGTTTGCTTTAAATCAAGCTGAATATTAACATCGAAATGAGCAAAAAACTGTCGTGCATGTACACCCGCATCGGTTCGCCCACAACCTACCAATTCTATATTTTCCCTCAATTGAAGCGAAAGTTTCAATTCTAATACCGCCTGTACACTTATACCATTGTTTTGCTTTTGCCAACCATGGTAGTTAGAGCCATCAAATGATATTTCTATAAAATATCGCATTTTTTCACAAACCTAATCTATTTATTAGAAATCTGCAAAAAATAATTTAAATAATCAATTTACTTTTAATATATTTTTTTCAAATTTATAGCAAATGATAAATATATCGTTAATCACCCTTATATTTTCGATAAAATTATTAACAATAAAACTTGTAGTATCTTAAAAAATGTATAAACCATAATAAGTTAACGTCTTTTAACAAAAATATAAAGTTTTTTTCAAAACATCGTTTTACTTTTGTTTCAAATTTAAAATACCCTCAATTATGAATGTAGGAATTGATATTAAAGAACTTAATGAGAAAATTCAACGCGAAAGTGAATTTGTTAACCTTATTCAAATGGAAGTCAACAAAGTTATTGTTGGACAAAAACACTTGGTTGACAGTTTACTCATATCATTATTATCTAACGGTCACATTCTTCTTGAAGGTGTACCTGGATTAGCTAAAACACTTGCTATAAATACATTAGCACAAGCCATACAAGCAAAATTTTCACGCATCCAATTTACTCCCGATTTATTACCTGCCGACCTTATCGGAACTCTCATTTACAGTCAAAAAAACGAAAACTTTACCGTTAAAAAAGGACCTATTTTCTCGAATTTTATTTTAGCCGACGAAATAAACCGTTCTCCAGCAAAAGTACAAAGTGCACTACTCGAAGCCATGCAAGAGCGCCAAGTAACTATTGGCGAACAAACCTATAAACTCGACGAACCCTTTATGGTATTGGCAACCCAAAACCCTATCGAACAAGAGGGCACCTACCCGCTTCCCGAAGCACAACTCGACCGTTTCATGCTAAAAGTAATCATTAGCTACCCCACCAAAGACGAAGAACAACGCATTATTCGCATGAACGTTGCCAAAGAATTCCCAAAAGCCAATGCTGTTATTAACCCCGAAAATATTATCAAAGCTCGCGAAGTCGTAAAAGAAGTATATTTAGATGAAAAAATTGAACGATATATTCTCGATATTGTATTTGCTACCCGATTCCCGCAAGATTATAAACTCGAAAAATTCAAAGATATGATCTCTTACGGTGCTTCACCTCGTGCAAGTATCTTTTTAACCATGGCAGCTAAAGCCAATGCCTTTATTAAACGACGTGGATATGTTATACCCGAAGATGTTAGAGCTGTTTGCCACGATGTAATGCGACATCGCATAGGACTTACATATGAAGCCGAAGCCGAAAACATTACCACCGAAGATATTATTAACGAAATATTAAATACCATTGAAGTCCCTTAAACCACATTAAAATGATAACATTTATAATTATATTAACCACTTGCCTTTTAAATGTTCAAATAGCTTTCGAACAAATGTTAGGCAAAACCAAAAAAGAAATTCAAGCTATGATGAATAATCACAGCGAATACAGCATGAACAATTTTGGAATTAGCACTAACGATAATACTTTGCGATATTATAATGCAAAAAAAGACAATACCCTTATTTTTTACTTCGACAAAGCTCAAAAATGTAAACACATTAAATTCATGGACGATATTGATAACTTAACCAGTAAATCACAAGAACTCAATCAAAAATACAATAAAACAGGCAAAAAATGGACTTGTAAAACAAATAATGCAAATGTTATCATCGAAATAGAACAAGAAGAATACAATTATTCGCTTAATTATCATTATTAAAAAATAATGAATGTGGAAGCCAAGGAATTATTAAAAAAGGTTAGACGAATAGAAATAAAAACACGACTATTGTCGAACCAGATATTCGCAGGCGAATACCATAGTGCCTTCAAAGGCAAAGGTATGACCTTTAGTGAAGTTCGCGAATATCAATACGGCGACGATATTCGTAATATTGACTGGAATGTAACAGCTCGCTTCAATCACCCATACGTTAAAGTCTTTGAAGAAGAACGCGAACTAACAGTAATGCTCATACTCGATATGAGTGGCTCAGCAAATTTTGGAACTCAAAAACAACTAAAAAAAGAACTTACTGCCGAATTAGCGGCTGTTTTAGCCTTCTCAGCTAGCTTTAACAACGACAAAATTGGAGCAATTCTTTTCACCGATAAAGTCGAAAAATTTATTCCACCTAAAAAAGGCAGAAAACATATTTTACGCATTATTTCTGAAATATTAACTTTTGAGCCTACATCGCATCAAACAAATATATCAAATGCACTAGAATATTTTACAAATGTTATAAAAAAGAAATCTACCTCCTTTATTATTTCCGACTTTTTCGACCAAACTTTCGAATCAGCCTTAAAAATTGCTTCTAAAAAACATGATATTGTTGCAATAAAGGTTTCTGATTATAGAGAGAAAGAATTTCCTGCTATGGGGCTTATGTATGTTAAAGACCCCGAAACCAACAAGATAAAACTCATCGATACTTCTGATAAAGCTACTCGTATGGCATATTCAGCTTGGTTTGACGAACACCTTAATCAATTAAAACAAACTTTTTCGCGTTATAAAGTCGACTCTTTAGTACTCCATACAGGAAGCGATTATGTAAAACCTTTGATGCAAATGTTTAAAATGCGAACAAAGTAATATGAGAGCGATAATTATATTTTGTGGGCTTATTTTATGGGTTACTTTGACGCAAGCGCAAGTAATTCAGACACAAGCAACCATCAACAAAAACGAATGTCTTATTGGCGATCAACTAAAACTTGAATTAACACTCTCTAAACCTAAAGATAAACCCATAAGTTTTCCCATTTTTACGGATACACTTTCAAAATCAATCGAAATTGTAAATGCCTCTGGTATTGACACCATTTTTAAAGAAAATAACCAAATAAAACTCAAACAAACCCTTACCATAACTTCATTCGATACTGGAGCTATCGTAATTCCTCCCCTCGCTTTTATTGCACCCCACGACACCACAGCCGATACCATTTATACCAACGAACTTTTACTTACTGTTCATGCATTGCCTGTAGATACCAATAAGAAAACTATTTTCGACATTAAGCCACCCTTAACCGAACCCTTTAGCTGGAAAGAAATACTCGACTATATTTTATGGGGACTCTTAATTTTACTTATATTAGCGATTGCTGTATATATTTATTTACGGATACGCAAAAATAAACCCATTATACCAATACCCGAAAAACCCAAAGACCCACCCTATGTTGTGGCATTAAACGATTTAAATAAATTAAAAGAAAAAAAATTATGGCAAAAACAATTATATAAGCAATATTATTCAGAATTAACTGACATTTTACGTATTTATCTCGAACAACAATTTAATATTCCTGCCCTCGAAAGTGTAAGTTCAGAACTTATCAACTATTTAAAACAACATCCTTTCGACGACGAACTAGTACGTACTATGAATGCACTCTTTACTACTGCCGACTTTGTTAAATTTGCTAAAGCCGAACCCCTACCCGACGAAAACGATTGGCATTTAAAAAATGCGTATTTGTTTGTCGAAAAAACAAAACCAACCGATTTAGAAACAAAAGAAGAAATAAAAACCGACGAACAGAAAGGAGGTAGCAATGACTAACATTACCTTTGCTCATCCCTACTGGTTTATTCTAATCATCATTCCTATTTTGATGATATTCTGGTATATATTCAAAAGAAACACCGTAGCCCCATCACTCATATTAAGCACAGCACCTATTTTGTTTAAACAAAAAAATAATTATAAAATTGTTTTGAAACATCTATTATTTGGTTTACAAATTATCGCTTTAATTTTAATCATTATAGCCTTAGCAAGGCCTCAATCATCGAACAATTTACAAGATATCGAAACCGAAGGAATTGACATTGTACTTTCGCTCGACGTTTCGGGTAGTATGTTAGCACGCGACTTTAAACCCGACCGGTTAGAAGCGAGTAAAGATATAGCTGCCGAATTTATAAACAACCGTCCTAACGACCGCATTGGGCTTGTTATTTTTAGTGCCACTAGCTTTACTCAATGTCCCTTAACAACCGACCACGCAGCACTTATAAATTTATTTAAAGGCGTTAAATATGGCTTTCTCGAAGACGGAACCGCTATTGGCGACGGTTTATCGACAGCCATACTCCGCATTAAAGATAGTAATGCTAAAAGCAAAGTTATTATTTTACTTACCGATGGTGTAAATAATTCTGGTTCTATTGATCCCATTACAGCAGCAGAAATTGCAAAAACATATGATATTCGCGTTTATACAATTGGCGTAGGAACTCTTGGGCAAGCCCCCTACCCTGTTCAAACACCTTTTGGAACACAACTTCAAATGATGAAAGTTGAAATTGATGAACCTGTATTAAAACAAATTGCTCAAATTACCGGAGGCAAATATTTTCGTGCCACTAGCAACGATAAACTACGTCAAATCTACAACGAAATAGATAAAATGGAAAAAACTAAAATACTTGTTCACGAATATAAAAAGAAAAAAGAAGAATTTTATCCCTTTACGCTTATTGCATCGATTATTTTTATTTCAATTTCAATTTTTAATGTTTCACTTCTAAAAAAATTACCGTAATATGTTTAGGTTTGGACATCCTTGGTTGATTTGGGTTATGGTAGTTGTAATACCCATTCTTATAATTTTATATCTATGGTATCATTTTCGCCAACAAAAAAAATGGAAATCTTTTGCCGACGAACAAAATCTAAATGCAATTTTACCCGATTTAGCCCTCTCACGAAAACATATTAAGTTTATTGCACTTTTATTGGGCTTAGCATTTCTTCTTTTTGCTGCTGCCGATCCACAAATTGGAAGTAAAATAAGTAAGGTTAAGAAAAAAGGAGTTGAAGTTATAATTGCACTCGATGTTTCGAATTCTATGCTAGCCGAAGACGTTTACCCCAATCGATTAGAGGCAGCTAAAATGGCATTAGAAAAACTCATCGACCGCCTCGACGAAAATAGAATAGGACTTATTGTATTTGCTGGCGATGCATTTGTACAATTACCTATAACCAGCGACTATGTTTCGGCCAAAATGTTTCTTTCGTCTATTAGTCCCGCTTTAGTCCCAGTTCAAGGCACCAACATTGCTGCTGCTATAGAATTGGCTACTAAATCATTCTCATCAAAAGAAAAAGAAAAAAACAAAGTTCTGATCATTATATCTGATGGCGAAGACCACGAACAAGGTGCTATTGACATAGCCTCAGAAGCATCAAAACAAGGCATCATTATTCATACAATTGGCATGGGAAAACCCGAAGGTGCCCCTATTCCCATTATCAATAAATTTGGCAAAAAAGACTATAAAATCGATAAAGATGGCAATGTAATCATTACAAAAACTAACGATGCACTCATGCAACAAATTGCATCGTCTGCCAATGGAGTTTACGTTAGAGCACAAAATTCATCAACCATTTTAAACGAAATTATTAGCCGTATTGAAAAATTATCGTCAAAAGAAAGCGAAGCTGAACATTATTCAGAGTTCGATCATCAATATCAATACCCACTTATTATGGCTTTTTTATTATTTATTTTCGAATTTTTCTTTATAGAACGAAAAACACAAAATTCATTATTACAATGGCTAAAAAAACTTAATCCCAAAACATTAACTATCATTTTATTACTAATTTCATTTAGTTTATCTGCTCAAAACTATAAAAAAGAATTGCGTCAAGGGACGAATTTATATCTAAAAAATAAATACAAAGAATCAGAAGTCGCTTTCAGAAAAGCATATAAACTCAACCCCAACGAATTTAAAACACCTTTTAATTTAGGCGACGCACTTTATAAACAAGAAAAATTCGAAGAAGCTGAAAAACTATATCAAGAAGCACAAAATAAAACAAAAAACTCAACCGACCAAGCCAAAGCTTTTCACAATTTAGGAAACACTTATTTGATGCAAAAAAAATTAGACGAAAGTATTGAAGCATATAAAAATGCACTGCGTAAAAATCCTAACGACACACAAACCAAATATAACCTATCGTATGCACTACACTTAAAAAAACAACAAGAACAACAAAATAAAAATCAAAATAATAAAAACCAGCAACAACAGCAACAAAATCAACAACAACAGCAAAATCAACAACAAAACAAAGACAAGCAAAATCAACAGCAACAACCACAGAATCAAAAAATATCTAAAGAAGATGCAGAGCGTATGCTTCAAGCACTTCAAAACGATGAACAAAATAGGCAAGATAAAAAAAGACAAGAGCAAATTATAATGGGAAAACGTAAAATAGAAAAAGATTGGTAATATGAAACAAATAATAACCTTATTCTTATTTCTTTTAACGAACTTTCTTGCAACTTCGCAAGAAGTTCGTATAACAGCTCAAGCTCCGACAACGGTAGCCACAGGCGCAACATTTCGATATACCGTCAATGTGAATGCCCGACCCTCAAATTTTAAAGGTCCCAATTTTGGAGAATTTAATGTAATTATGGGACCAAGTACCTCATCAAGTTCAAGTATTAGTATAGTTAACGGACAAGTGAGCCAAGACATTTCATATTCCTATTCTTATGTTCTTAGTGCCGATAAAGAAGGCAAATATACCATTTCACCCGCTGAAGCAATAGTGAACGGAAAAACTTATAAATCTAATGCTATAACAATTGAAGTGGTTAAAGGCAACACCAATGTTGCTAATCAAAACAATCGGTCAAATTATAACTATGATAACGACAACTATTCACAACCCGCAAACGTTAGCAACGAAGATGTTTTTATACGTGTTAATGTCAACAAAACAAACGTATATCAAGGAGAACAATTAGTAGCATCGGTATATATATACACAAGACTAAATATTGTTGGCTTTGAAGATATAAAATTTCCTAACATGAATGGTTTTTGGAGCGAAGACCTCGAAAACCCCAATCAAATAAATTTAAAGCAAGAATATATCAATGGTCAATTATATGGAGTTGGCTTATTGAAAAGAGTTATACTAAGCCCAACACGTTCAGGAAAATTGACTATCGACCCTGTACAAGCAACCATTATGGTTCAACAAAAAGTACAAAGTCGTCGTAGAAGCATTTTTGATGATTTTTTTGGAACCTATCAAAATGTATCTAAAAAATTGGTGAGCCCAACCATCACCATCTATGTTAAACCACTTCCCGAAAACAAACCTCAACCTTTTAGTGGAGGTGTTGGATCGTTTAATTTAGAATCGCACGTTGACAATACTTCTGTAAAAATGAACGAAGCATTTACCTATAGTCTAAAACTTTCAGGTACTGGCAATATAAAACTTATCGATATTCCTAAACCTAATTTTCCAAGCGATTTCGAAGTATACGACCCTAAAACAACAAATAATTATAGTATAAAAGATGGTCAATCGTCTGGCTCTAAAACAGTATCTTATATAATTATACCACGACATCATGGTAATTACACTATACCTGCATTCGATTTTCATTATTTCGACCTAAAAACCCGTAGTTATAAAACCATACACATCAACGAAGTTACTATTTCTGTTTCAAAAGACTCATCGTACAACGCAACTGCTGTTGTAAGCGAATTTGCTAAGAAAGATGTTAGCGTATTAGGAAGCGATATACGTTACATTAAAAACAAAGTAGAACCACTAAAACCTATTCATCAATATATTTGGGCTTCAACACTATTTAAAATGGTGTACCCTTTTAGCTTTTTATTACTTATTGTACTATTGTTTTTACGCCGTGAACAGATAAAACAAAGAGCCAATATTATGGCTATGCGCAACAAAAAAGCCAATCGTGTTGCAACCAAACGACTCAAACAAGCTCAAAAATGTATTAAAACGAACAACCAAAATCAATTTTACGAAGAAATTACCAAGGCTTTATGGGGTTATCTTAGCGATAAACTTATGATTCCTATAGCTGAATTTACACGCGAAAGTGCTATCGAAAAACTTAAAGAAAAAAATATCGAAAACGAAATCATTGATGAGCTTAATCAAATATTAGATAACTGCGAATATGCACGTTATGCACCCTCGGCCATTAACCAAAGTATTACAGAAATCTATAATAAAGCAGCTAAAACAATCAAAACATTGGAATCGTTAATTTAAATTTCTGGGCTATGAAAAAAATTGGGTTATTCATCCTGTTATTCAACATTATATACATTAGTTTTGCTAACAATCATTCGTTTAAACCAATGCTAGATAGTGCTTTTAAAGCATACCAAAAAGGAAATTATGAACAATGCATTCAATACTATCAAAAAATAGAGCAACAAGGTTACACCTCTGCTTATATGTATTACAATATGGGAAATGCTTTTTTTCGCTCAAACCAAATAGCTAAAGCCATTTTATACTATGAACGTGCATTACGACTTCATCCATCTGACCTTGATATTCAACATAATCTCCAATTTGCCAACACTTTTGTAACCGATAAAATTACTGAACTACCAAAACCTTTTTATACAAACTGGTTCAACTCATTAATCAACCTTTTTTCAGCTAATTTATGGGCATGGATTTCGTTAATCTCCTTTTTGCTGCTATTAGCATTCATTTATGTTAATTTTCTTACTTCAATAGATTGGTTATTAAAAGCAGTTAAAATTTCTATTGTTTTATTAATTATCATTTTTAGTATATCAACGATATCGGCTTATGCCACATACCATAAACAAGTATCGCAAAACGAAGCCATTGTAATGGCTGATGCCTTAGAAGTTAAAAGCTCTCCCGATGAAAAAGGAACCACTTTATTTGTTATTCACGAAGGAACCAAAATAACCATCACCGATGAGTTCGAAAATTGGGTAGAAATTCGCTTAGCCGATGGTAATACAGGTTGGATTAAACAAAGCGATATTGAAATAATTTAAATATTTATAACCACTTACGTTTTTTAAATAATGCAAGGGTAATACCCACTGAAATTAACATAAGTAAAATAGCAAAGGGATAGCCATACCTCCACTTTATTTCAGGCATATGATGAAAATTCATGCCATACATACTTGCGATGAGTGTGGGTGGCATAAATATAACAGTAGCTACCGTAAAAATTTTAATAATTTTATTCTGTTCAACATTAATAAGACCTAAAACCGTATTTTGTAAATAATCGAGTCGTTGAAAACTAAATGCAGTATAATCTAACAACGAACCAATATCTTTGAGCATAATACGCACTTTATTATGCATCTCAACGGGAAACGAGTCACTTTTTAAAATAGAAGATAAAACACGCTGTTTATCGACAATATTTTCTCGAATCAACATAGTATCTTCTTGGTATTTCGATATCTGTACAAGCAATTCTTCAGAAAGCTTGTTTTGCATTAAGGTAGACGATATCGAAGCTATTTCTTTTACAATCGACTCAATTAAATCGGCATCAAGATCGATGCGTATTTCGAGAATAGTAAGAAATGTATGAAAAGCATCGGATATACGTGTGTTAAATTCCATTCGCTTATACATTTCGGCAAAGGTTCGAAGCTCAGCGTTACGGTACGAAACCAATATATTATTTTTAATGATAAACGAAACCGGTTCTCGACGAAACTCACTATCGTATGGAATTAAAAAGTGAGAGTTATTAACAATAAGTTCATTGGTTTCAAAATAACGCGACGACACCTCAATTTCTTCAATCTCTTGACGTGTTTGAAGTGTTATATTGCAAAGTTCCTCAGTTTTTATTCGTTCATCGTATGAAGGTTGAATAAGGTCAATCCAAATAATGTTTTCTTTAGGAATTTGCATCAAACCATCGGTGCTCTGGTGCAATAAGATTCGGTCGTTTTCTTTGTAAAAAATATTTACCATTGGTAGTAATTTTAATTGCACCTTTGATTTGTGAGCGGGAAACGGGATTCGAACCCGCGACCCTTAGCTTGGGAAGCTAATGCTCTGCCAACTGAGCTATTCCCGCTTTTAAGAGCCTCTCACGGGACTTGAACCCGCGACCTGCGGTTTACGAAACCGCTGCTCTACCGACTGAGCTAAAGAGGCATTTCGGACTGCAAATTTAAGAAATTATTTTGTACGTCATTTATCTTTTTTGTAAAATTTATAATCATAGCTTAATGTAATTTTTGGCCAATTAAATGCAAAAATTCTGAACGTGTAGGTTCTTTTAAAAAAACACCAGAAAAATCGCTCGTAGTAGTTACACTGTTTTGCTTTTGAATACCACGCATCATCATACATAAGTGCTGTGCTTCAATAACAACCCCCACACCCAACGGATTTAAAGTTTGTTGAATACATTCCTTAATTTGAGTAGTGAGTCTTTCTTGAACTTGCAAACGACGAGCAAAGGCATCGACTACTCGAGCTATTTTACTTAACCCGGTTATATAGCCATTTGGAATATAAGCTACATGAGCCTTACCAAAAAATGGTATCATATGATGTTCGCACATAGAATATATTTCTATGTTTTTAACAATGACCATTTGACGATAATCTTCTTTAAACTTAGCCGAATTTAAAATTTCTTCCGGTTTTAAATGATAACCATGCGTTAAAAACTGAATAGCTTTTGCCACTCGCTCAGGAGTTTTTTCTAAACCCTCGCGGTTTGGATTTTCGCCCACTAAACCTAATATCCAACGATAATGCTCAGACAAAGCATAAGTTACCGATTCATTATACAATTCAATTTTAGCAAAACCTTCTTGTTCTGTTGGATCAAAATCATCTATTTTCATGTGTAAATATTTTTTATTTTAAAATTATCTCGTCTATATGACGGTTGGCTATTTCATATTTTTTTTAAGAAACAAAGTAAAGCAATTATTTATAAAATTAAAAGAAGATTTTTAAGTAATGACTAAATCTAAAAATAACGATATATAAAACAAAATTTCTTTAAAAAAGTATTATTCCAATTTTTTAATTTTCAAATGATCAAATATAAAATGGCACCTCCATCCTACTTAGTTATTAACATAAACAAAATTTTGTTGAAAAACTAAGCATTTTTTTAGCTATAAAATGCCAAATTCAACTTATTTTTGCAAGTTTAAAACTAATCACTAGCAAACAATGTCAAAAGTAATAGCATTAGCAAATCAGAAAGGCGGAGTAGGAAAAACAACCACAGCCATAAACTTAGCTGCAAGTTTAGCTATTTTAGAATACAAAGTGTTAATAGTAGATGCCGACCCGCAAGCCAATGCCACATCGGGTTTAGGATTCGATTTAAAAAATATTAAAACAAGCATCTATGAATGCCTAATTGAAGAAGTTCATCCCAAAAATATTGTACTCGAAACCGAAATACCGGGCTTGCATCTTATTCCATCACACATCGACTTAGTAGGTGCCGAAATAGAAATGCTCAACCAACCCAATCGCGAGAAAATGATGAAAGCTACCATCGATAAAATTAAAGACGACTACGATATTGTTCTTATCGATTGTAGCCCATCGCTAGGTTTAATTACTGTAAATGCTCTTACTGCTGCTAACTCGGTTATTATTCCTGTACAATGCGAATATTTTGCTTTAGAAGGTATTGGCAAACTGTTGAACACCATTAAAATAATCCAAAGTCGCCTTAATCCTTCATTACAAATCGAAGGCTTTTTACTCACGATGTATGATTCACGTCTAAATTTATCGAACCAGGTTGTACAAGAAGTAAAAAAACATTTTCAAAACATGGTATTTACCAGCATAATACCTCGAAATGTAAAACTTGGCGAAGCTCCCAGCTTTGGTAAACCTGTTATTCTATACGATGCCAATAGTAGCGGAGCCGTTAGCTATTTAAACTTAGCTCGCGAAGTATTACAAAAAAATAATTTAACCCGAGTAGCCAACGAAGATAAAATAATTGATAACGTATGAATGCCAAAAAAAATGCTTTAGGTCGTGGCTTAGGAGCTCTTATCTCCGATGCCGAAACTAAACCTGCAGCCGTATCAGAAATACCTATTGAGTACATAGAACCCAATCCTTTTCAGCCAAGAACTGAATTCAACGAAGATGCATTACAAGAACTTTGCGAATCGATAAAACAACTTGGTGTAATACAGCCCATTACTGTTCGCAAAATAAACGAAAACAAGTATCAGCTTATATCGGGCGAACGCCGATACAGAGCTTCTAAAATGGCAGGCTTAGACACCATTCCTGCTTATGTTCGCGAAGCCAACGACCAAGAAATGCTCGAAATGGCCTTGGTTGAAAATATACACCGCCAAGATCTCGACCCTATCGAAATAGCCATTAGCTATCAACGACTCATTGACGAATGCCAGCTCACACAAGAGCAACTAAGCGAACGCGTTGGCAAAAATCGCTCTACAGTAGCAAATTTTTTGCGATTGCTCAAACTTTCTCCCGAAATTCAGGCCGGTCTCCGACAAGGAAAAATATCGGTTGGGCACGCCCGTGCACTTATTAACATCGACGACGAAGAAACACAAAAAATGATCTATCATCAAATTTTACGCTACGACTTTTCCGTTCGTAAAGTTGAAGATATTGTTCGCGAACTTAATTTGTCTGAAAAATCATCAACCAAAACAATTATACATTACAAACGCACTAAAGAATTGAAAAATATTCGCGAAAATATAGCTCAAAACCTATCATGTAAAGTCGATTTAAAAAAGACATCCGAAGGCAGTGGAAAAATTATTTTACATTTCGAAAACGAAGTAGAATTTGAGCATTTAATTAATGTTTTATCTCAAAAAAAATAAAACTCAATGCACAAAAGTCTTTGCTTGCTCATACTAACTTATGCCATATTAGCACAAGGCTTTTCGCAAAAATTATCGAACGACACTTTAAAAAGACAACATTCGCCTAAACTTGCTGCTACTTTATCGACCGTTTTACCCGGACTCGGACAAGCATATAATAAAAAATACTGGAAAATACCCATTGTTTATGCTGGTATAGGTTCGCTTGCCTATCTTACAATAAGAAATAACAATTACTATCAAGATTTTAAAAAAGCTTATAAAACTCTTTATGAAACAAACCCTTCGGGATTTTATAATATGTACAACACCACCTATACTTTATCAGGACTTGAGGCAGGAAAAAATTACTATCGACGCTACCGCGATATGTATGCTATTTTCACAGTCGGAGTTTATGTACTCAATATTGTTGACGCCGCTGTTGACGGTTATTTATTCGATTTCGATGTCAGCGACGATTTGTCGTTAAAAATACAACCCGATATTTTACCCATAGCCCAAACAAATACCATAGGAACTGGATTTAAAATTTGTTTAAACATTGAAAAATAACTAATATTACAGCTTAAAAATTGAATTATGGGGCGACGTTTAATTGTTATACTATTTGTAATTCTGAACTTAAGTATTTTTGCTCAAAACGATACCATTATTAGCGATGCCGACGCTGATTTTAAAGAATTTGAAGCATTTACCGACAGCCTTTTACAATTATGGTACAAACAAAATGCTCCTTTTAATAAAGACCTAGAACAAGATTTTTTTAAAAATGATACGGCACAAGCACCTTATTTTTCTGACGAGGTATTATTAACGCAACTCAACCGAATGAACACATATATAGAAATGACTTATAATAACATTACCAAACAATATATAGACTTTTACGCACGTAAACGACGCAACCTTGTATCGTATATGCTTGGTAATAGCGAATATTATTTTCCATTTTTTGAAGAAGCTCTTGATAGGTATGGACTCCCTCTTGAATTAAAATATTTACCTGTTATAGAATCGGCTCTTAATCCTAGAGCTTATAGCCGCGCTAGAGCTGTGGGCTTATGGCAATTTATTTTACCCACAGCCAAATTATATAAACTTAATGCTACATCGTTTATTGACGAACGTATGGATGTGATTAAAGCTTCTGATGCCGCAGCACGTTATTTACGCGACTTATACAATGTTTTCCAAGACTGGCATTTGGCGATTGCAGCTTACAATTGTGGACCAGGAAATATAAATCGAGCTATTAAACGCTCAGGTAAAACCACATATTGGGGCATGTACAACTATCTACCCCGCGAAACTCGTGGCTATGTTCCTGCTTTTATTGCTGCCGCTTACACTTTTCATTATTATAAAGAATTAAATATCACACCACGAAAAACATATTTACCCAATAAAGTTGATACTATTTATGTGCACAAAATGCTGCATTTACGACAAGTATCAGAAAAATTAAATATCCCTTTTGAATTATTACAACTACTTAATCCACAATATAAAAAAGATATTATACCCGCATTACCCGAACAACCTCTACCCCTTTATTTGCCTATTGAATACATCAACAATTTTATTGCCCTTGGCGATTCTATTTACAAATATAAAGATACTTTGCTCTTTAAATCGATTCGACCCAGTTTATATGCATCAAACTCATCGTCAGCTTACGAAGAAGTGGCCATCTATCATAAAGTAAAAAAAGGCGAAACCATTGCAACTATTGCAAAAAAATATCACGTTTCAGTTAGTGAATTACGATCATGGAATAATATCCGAAGCAAAAAACCATTAAAAACAGGTCGTAACTTAGTTATTTTTGTAACACGTAAAAAGAAAGAAAATCCAACTAATTTAAATAATTCTTTATCTAACGATACTTTAAATTCTTCAACATCTATTAACCCAACCGATACTACAAAACCATTACTCCCAACACCCCAACCATCGCAAAAACCTAATACTCACATTGTAAAACGAGGCGATACCTTATATTCTATTGCTAAAATGTATGATATTACACTTGATGAATTATGCAAAGCAAATAACCTCAAAAACACCTCACCTATAAAAGTAGGACAAAAACTATCATTACCTGCTAAATAAAAAATGCCATATGTTTAAGCCTATATATACGTTTTTACTATTATTGGCTATTTTTTTGTTTTTTTTTATTTTATCACTATTACCTATTCCATCAAAATTTTATTTAAATCAGATTGAAATTAAAATTCCAAAACTCAACTTATCATTTCAAACAAAAGTACCTACAACCAACAAAAAAGCAAAACTTATAATTCAGTCATTCAATACACCCGATACCATCACAAATACAGATACCACCGTAAGTTTAATTACCTTACCTGTAAGTCAATCTATTGAGTACCCAGATAGCAATAGTTCAAGCTTAAATTTATTTTTTAAAGCAATCGAATCTGAACCCAAAATACACATTTTGCATTATGGCGATAGTCAAATAGAGGGCGACCGCATTACGGGTTATATACGTCAACACTTTCAAACCAACTGGGGTGGATCGGGAGCTGGTTGTATTATTCCAGTTAAAGTTAATGGCATTGTACAAGCAATTGATGTTGAAAATAAAGGAAATTGGAAAAGATACACACTGTATGGAAATAAAAATAAAAAAATTAAACACCGCAAATACGGACCTTTACTACAATTTGTTCGTTATGCCCCAATTGCCGATTCACTCATTAACGATAGCATCATTTACGAAGCATCATTGATTTTTAAATCAAACAGTAATGCATATAGTTCTAATTTTAAATTTAATACGATTCAACTTTATTATGGTAACCTTAAACGACCTGTATTACTTCAATACTACGATGGCGATAATTTTATTGGGATGAAAACCTTAAACCCCACTCAGGCAGAACAAATTATATCATTAGATTTTGAACAACAACCCAAAGAAGTTGTATTAGAATTTGTGGGTAAAGATAGTCCCGATATATATGGTGTTAGCTTTGAATCGGCAAGAGGTATTTGGGTCGATAATGTACCTATGCGTGGTAGTTCGGGAACCGATATTGCAAGGGCTTCACTAGGTCATGTTGCAGCATTCTATAAAAACATAAATGTTAAATTGATTATTTATCAATTTGGTGTTAATGTAGTGCCCTATTTTTCCGACAATTATAACTTTTACGAACAATGGGTATATCAGCAATTGCATTTTTTAAAACAAGCCAACCCCGAAATGAGTATTTTGGTGGTGGGCGTTTCGGATATGTCGATGAATACCGACTCGGGATTGGTATCGTATCCTAATATTGAAGCCATTCGAGATGCTCAAAAAAGAGCCGCTTTTAAAGCAGGTTGCGCTTTTTGGGATACCTATCAAGCTATGGGTGGACGCAATTCAATGCCCGAATGGGTTAAATCTGGTTTTGCCGCCAAAGACTATACTCATTTTACACCTCAAGGAGCAAAAAAAATTGCTACCATGCTCTATAATGCCATTTATAACGATTACATCAAATTTAAAAAAATAAAAAAAATATCACTTTGAAAAAATATCTATACCATATTGCTCTGTTGTTTATGAGTATTGTTTTATATGCTCAAAATGATACGAACTCTTATCCTTTTCTACGTAATGATAGCAATATGTTTATTTTTTGGGGTAATCAGTGCAATTACGACAGCTTATTTTTAAAATTTAATGATTTGCAAATTACCGGTGAACATCAAATTCGCATTTTACACATTGGCGATTCGCATGTACAAGCCGACATCTTTACCAATCAGATACGTAAAAATTTTGCCAATACCTTTTTTCATCTACTGGGACCTCCATCTATTGCTTTCCCTTATGGTATTATTAAATCAAACAACCCCGTTACAGCAAAGCTTTTGTGCAACGGCAATTGGGAAGGGTTTACATTGGTCGGAAAATCGCAAGCACAATCATTACTTGGATTTACTGCCATTACACGCGATACTTGTCATTCAAAGCTTATGTTTACTATAAATAAGAGAGCTATTCAAAATGTTAGTTTTAATAAAATATTGCTTTTTACCAATAACGACAGCCTCAATACGGTATTGCACTCAGCTTCTGTAACAAAGCACCATTATTCGTTGCTCAACGATAGTATTGCCATACGACAATTCAATTTAAACAACTACCTCGATACCATTCATTTTGATATTCATTTAAAATCCGATTCTATACCATTTATTTTGTATGGACTTGTTGCCATGAACGATGATCCAGGAATTGTTTATCATTCATTAGGTTTTAACGGAGCCAAAGCTACCACCTTTTTAAATACTTTGCTCCCCGAATACATTAGAATTATGCAATACGATTGGGTTATCATTTCTTTAGGAACCAACGATTGTTATTTGGCAAAAATGGATAGTATATTAGCCTATCGGTCGTTTGAGCAACTTATACGAAACATCAAAAAACTTAATCCTCATGTACCCATTTTGCTTACAACTCCTATGGAGCATTATCGCAAACGAAAAATTTTAAACACGAATGTGGTTAAAATGAGGGACATATTATTGCAAGTTGCTAAAAATGAGCATTGTGCTGTTTGGGATTTGTATCGCGTTGCCGGTGGACATGGCAGCATGATGCAATGGTATCGCCATCGCTTAACTGCTGGTGATAAACTTCACCTAAATGCTAACGGATACCATCTTGTAGGAAATTTATTTTTCGAAGCATTTATGAATACTTATTTAAATGGCTTTTTAGTAGAATGAACGATTGGTTGATAAACATATTAACGTATCACGATAACGAGCCTTTGTTGTTTACACAACTCTATTTCTGGATATTTTTGGGCTTAGTCATGTTGGTTTATTCGTTTATATACAAACATAATACATGGCGTAATGCTTATTTATTTGTTGTTTCGTTGTTTTTTTATTATAAGTCGGGCGGATACTTTTTTTCGCTTTTAATTCTATCTACGCTCATCGACTACACGGCAGGGTTGATGATTGCTTCGACCCGCAAAAAGTTTAAACGCCGATTGTGGTTAATCATCAGCCTTGTTATGAATTTAGGCTTATTGGCATATTTCAAATATGCTTATTTCTTTACCGACTTAGTAAATCAATTGTTCGATACTCATTGGGAGGTAAATAATGTTTTGGCTCAATATACCAATAGCTGGTTTGGAACATCGTTCGATGTATCGACTATTATTTTGCCCGTAGGCATTTCGTTTTACACTTTCCAAACAATGAGCTATACCATTGATGTATATCGACGCAAACTAAAACCCGTAAAAAATATAGTTGATTTTGGCTTTTATGTTACTTTTTTTCCGCAATTAGTAGCCGGTCCTATTGTGCGAGCATCGGAATTTATACCGCAGTTGTTCCAAAAATATCAACTTACAAAAGCCGAATTTTCGTATGCTGTTTTTTTAATTCTGAATGGATTGATAAAAAAAATGCTCATCAGCGACTATATTTCGGTAAATTTTGTAGATAGAGTGTTCGATAATCCATCGGCTTTTTCGGGAGTAGAAAACCTATTGGCTGTTTATGGGTATGCCATACAAATTTATTGCGATTTTAGTGGATATACCGATATTGCCATTGGCGTTGCTTTGTTACTTGGCTTTCGACTTCCGGTTAATTTTAATTCTCCTTACAAAGCTACAAATATCACCGATTTTTGGCGACGCTGGCACATATCGTTGAGTTCGTGGCTGAGGGATTATTTGTATATTTCGCTGGGTGGCAACCGCAAAGGACGTGTACGCCAAAACATCAACCTTATGCTAACCATGTTGTTGGGTGGCTTATGGCATGGAGCACACCTTCGTTTTATTATTTGGGGCGGTATTCACGGATTATCGCTCATGCTCCACAAAGGCTTTATGCAAATGAAATGGGCTATACCTACCCAACGCTGGTGGGGACGCTTAATAAGTGTATTTATTACATTTAATTTGGTTTGCTTAACGTGGATTTTTTTCCGTGCAAGCGATATGCAAAATATAGGTATTATGTTTAAACAAATATTTACCTCGTTTCATGCCAGCATATTAGTCGATTTTACCAAAGCTTACCCAACAGTTATTTTTTTAATGATGCTGGCTTACGGTGTTCATTGGCTGCCAGCTTGGTTTAAAGAATGGTATCGAGGTGTGTTTATTAAAACACCTCTATGGTTAAAAATGATAATTGTTATTTTGGTTATTTTGGTGCTTTATCAAGCCAAATCGAGCAATATTCAGCCTTTTATTTATTTCCAGTTTTAGCAGTTTTGAGTTACTATCAATCATCAATTGGTGTAAATACAAGACCTTTGCAAAACTTTTTTTTGTCATTACGATTCGTCTCATGTAATTGAGAAGAAGCAATATAAATGATTGAACTTTTTATAGCAATAAACGAGTACGTTTTTTTTAGTTTTGCAAAGGGCTCAAAGTTGTCGAAGTCTTAATCCTTGTTTTTCCTATTGTAGCAAAAGGATTCGTCCGAATGCCAACTACAAAAAACACTACTCAGGAATTTAGTTCGCTTTGGCTCCTAAATTCCTATTCGGAACGAAAATGGACCATGTACTACGACACCCACATTTCCAAATTTCCTAATTTCCACATTACCATGTCTTAATCCTTGCGAAGTTCTTCCAAACAACGTTAGTTGTTGGTAGAATTTTAATGGACAATGCACGACGACACCCACATTTTCAAATTTCCTAATTTCCACATTACCACGTCTTAATCCTTGCGAAGTTCTTCCAAACAACGCTAGTTGTTGGTAAAATTTTAATGGACAATGTACTACGACAGTTTATGAAAAAGTTAATAGTAATAAGCAATCATGAGTCTTAATCCTTGTTTTAATGGACAATGTACTACGACACCATGTATTAAACGGCTATAAAAAAGCCGTAAGAGGTCTTAATCCTTGTTTTAATGGACAATGTACTACGACTTCTCTTCATTGAGAATGGTTCAATTATTGCAATGACGTCTTAATCCTTGTTTTAATGGACAATGTACTACGACAAAACAAAAAATTAATCGTGATTTCAAATCATGATCCGTCTTAATCCTTGTTTTAATGGACAATGTACTACGACATGTATGCAAAGATATTTGTACAATCGAATGTATAAAAAAGTCTTAATCCTTGTTTTAATGGACAATGTACTACGACATAATAATTATGTCGATTTGCCTAATCTCGAAACAATAAAAGGGTCTTAATCCTTGTTTTTCCTATTGTAGCAAAAGGATTCGTCCGAATGCCAACTACAAAAATCACTGCTCAGGAATTTAGTTTGCTTTGGCTCCTAAATTCCTATTCGGAACGAAAATGGACCATGTACTACGACACCCACATTTCCAAATTTCCTAATTTCCACATTACCACGTCTTAATCCTTGCGAAGTTCTTCCAAACAACGTTAGTTGTTGGTAGAATTTTAATGGACTATGCACGACGACACCCACATTTCCAAATTTCCTAATTTCCACATTACCA
>JABUFC010000033.1 GCA_013314715.1 Bacteroidales bacterium
CACTATATATTTTCTTAATATTTATTTGCATGTTTAACTTTTTTTAAATAGATTTACCTCATTAAAAATGAATATAATATGAAAACAATTGCAGCCGTTATTCTTTTATTTGGAACATGCTTTTTTTTGCAAGGGCAAACTACTTTTCAAAAAAGGTATGCCATTGGAAACACTTTCGATTTTTTGACTTCTGTCATACAAAATGCTGATAGAAGCTACACCATGGCAGGCTACGATGTAAATATTGGTGCCTATGGTATCGATTTAGTAAAAGTTGATTCAACGGGAGTTGTGCAATGGGCAAAAACCTATCACAGCGGAAGTTTGTTTTTTCCTTACTCAGATTATTACCAACTTGGTAAACTAATAAAAACCTCCGATGGTGGATATGTGGCTTGCGGAACCAGAAAGACAGATTTTTTAATAATGAAATTAGATGCAAACGGAAATCTTACTTGGGCTAAAAATTACAACAACGGTGGCACCAGTCATTATTTAAACTCTATAAAAGAAACCTCCGACGGCGGATTTGTGGCTTGTGGCTACATTCGTCAAACAGCCAACGACTCACTCAATGCTTTTATCATTAAAGTTACCAATAATGGAACACTTTCGTGGGGAGGCACATGGAACAACAACGCATTCAATGCCGACGATGTTTTTAACGATGTAGTCGAAGACCCCGGAAACGGTTTTATTGCAGTTGGCTACACCAATCAGGTTTTTAATAGTGGAAACGACACTACGCAAGATGTTTTAGTTGTTAAAATTGCAACCAATGGATCTTTTACATGGGGTTATACTATGGGCGATGACAATCAAGACGAAGTTGCCCAGTACATCATTAAAAACGGTAGTAATTTTTATCTCACCGGTTATACAACCTATAATGCTATTGGACAAGATCTATTTTTTATGGAGATGACCGGTAGCGGAACACAAAATTTCTGCAAAAAATATAACTATGGTCTCACCGACTGGGGAATGAAAATTTTGCCATTAACTTCGGGTTACTCTATTTTAGGTGGCGATATCTTTCTTGGTGGAAACATTATTAAAATTGATGTCGATGCAACAGGCAATTTTCTTTCAGGATACTCATATTCCGGAAACTTTTCTTTTCCTATTAATATAGATGGACAAAAAACATTAGATAATGGTTGGGTATTCGGTACTATGGCTTCTGATTATACATATTATCTTTTAAAAGCCAATTCATCTGGAAGTACGGGCTGCTACGAAAGCACTTTTAACTCTTCAACCACCACCATAACACTAACTTCAACTAACTATTCGGGCTCTTACCTTACAGGAGCTTCATCGGGAAATCCTTCCATTACCGTTACAGCTTTTAACATAGACACCATGGTTACCGATTGCCAATTTATTCCATGCGATACACCTTTAGTAAGCATTACCCCACCCGCTGCTACCATTTGTCAGGGACAAAACACCACATTAACAGCTTCAGGCTCTAATGGTTCCGGAAGTTGTACAAGTTATTCATGGAATTCTGGTCAAACAACCGCTTCTATCAATGTAAGTCCTACCAATACAACAACTTATACTGTTGTAGGTTACGTAGGGACTTGCCCAAGCCACCCCACTTCGGTAACCGTAACCGTCAATCCCATTCCAATCGTTAGCATTTCAGGCGATAACAACATCTGCGTTGGAGAATCGACTACACTAACGGCTAGTGGCGGTAATTCATATATATGGAGCAATGGTGGTAACACAAACAGTATTGTAGTTTCACCTGTAAATACAACTATTTATAACGTAACCGCTACCAATACCTATTCCTGCACTAGCACCGCCAATTATCAAGTTACCGTAAATCCCTTACCGACAGCTAGTATATCGGGCAATAACACTTCATGCGCAGGTATTAGCGTAACCCTTACTGCAAGCGGAGGCGACCAATATATATGGAACAATGGCAATTCCAATGCTTCTATCACTGTTAACCCAAGTACAACAACAAGTTATCAGGTAACGGTAACAAATACAACTACCGGTTGTACGGCAACTGCATCGCATACCATCAACGTTAACCCTAATCCAACCGTTTATATAGCTGGTGACACCATAATTTGTGAAGGCACCTCCACAACACTTACCGCCAGCGGAGCCGATACTTATTCATGGTCAACAGGAAGCAATACCAACAGCATAACCATATCTCCTCCGTTGGGAACAACTCAGTATTATGTTACAGCTACCAATACAACTACCGGATGTTCTACCGTTCGAGCCATTACTGTCCAAGTAGTATCGGCACCTGTTGTGCAATTTGCAGGCAACACCAATATTTGCATTGGTCAAACAACTACCATAACTGCCAGCGGTGGTAATGCTTACACATGGAATAATGGTAGCCACAATGCATCCATAAATGTTTCGCCAAGCACCACCACTATGTATTACGTTACCGTATCGGCCGGCAGTTGCCAAACAGTCGATAGCATTCAAGTTGTAGTAAACCCACTCCCAACTGTTTCAATTACAGGACCAAACAGCGTTTGCGAAGGTAATAGCATCTCCCTTACAGCAACCGGAGGTACTACTTACCTTTGGAATACTTCCGAAACCAATAATACCATCAATGTATCACCATCTACAACAACCACATACTCTGTAACAGTTACCGATAATACAACCCAATGCTCCGCTACTGCCAACCATACCGTAACTGTAAATTCCAATCCAACCATTACTTTCTCCGGAAATACAAGTATATGCGAAAATGAAACAACTACTATTACTGCCAGTGGAGGCAATCAGTATTTATGGAATACTGGCGAAACAACAAATAGCATAACAGTAAGTCCTCATGTTGGTCAAACTATCTATAGTGTTACAGTAACAAATATTAGCACACAATGTTCCGCCACATCGTCTGTAACGGTTACAGTTAATGCATCGCCCACTGCCATTGCCGGAAACGACACCACTATTTGCTCAGGAACATCGGCACAACTGCATGCTTCAGGAGGCGTTAGTTATGTATGGTTCCCCACTACAACACTCAATAGCTCCACTACAGCTACACCCCTAGCAACACCAAGCGATACCACCACTTATTCCGTCGTAGTAACCAATGCGCAGGGTTGTAAAGATACAGCTACCGTAACAGTCAATGTTGCCAAAATAAACAGCATAAATATTGTTTCTACTTCAGTCAATTGTCCCGAAGGACACGATGGAGCATTATCCGTATCATCTATTTCTGGCGTTTTACCGTTTACCTATAATTGGAGCAATGGTCAAACCACTAGTTCCATCAACAATTTAGCTGCAGGAACTTATCAATTAACCATTACAGATGGCATGGGTTGCACTTACAGCTATTCAGCAACAGTAACTCAACCAGCTTCGTTTAACGGAACCACAAACATTCAAGATGTCTCTTGTTTCAACGGAAATAACGGTGCAATTTCACTAACAATTATTGGAGGTACATCACCTTATACCTATATTTGGAACAATGGCAACCAAACAAATAATCCCACTAACTTAAGTGCAGGAAACTATAATGTAACCGTTACCGATTCGCATAATTGTACTTATATCATAAACGACATTTTAGTAAATCAGCCAGCAAGTGCGTTGAACTATACCCTCGATTCTATAAAACATGCATCATGCTACAATGGCAATGATGGATTAATTATAATTCACGGAACAGGAGGAACAGCACCCTATCAATATCATTGGTCGAACGGTACAAATGTTAATTCCATCGCATTTTTAACGGCTGGTAATTACTACGTAACAATTACCGACAATTATCAATGTAGTTTTACCGAAACCTTTACCATTCAACAACCCGAAGCCATTGTTGTACATTCAAACATCGTTGATGCTTCCTGTATTGATGGCAAAGATGGGAAAATAGAAATTATTATAACCGGAGGTGAAGCTCCATACAACTATCTTTGGTCTAATGGAACAACATTAGTCAATGCCGAAAATATAGGCTCAGGTAATTATGAACTCACTATAACTGATAACAAAAATTGCCAGCAGACAGCTCAATTTACGGTTCATGCTGAACAAACTGAATGCTTGTTAATACCCGAACTCATTACTCCCAATGGTGATAATGTAAACGATTACTTTGCAATTAAAGGTATTGAATATTTCCAGGAAGTAGATATTGAAATTTACAACCGCTGGGGGAATAAAATATTTACCTATTCTGGCAGTGGTTCAGCTTATGCCAATCCTACCAATCAATGGAATGGTAAATATAAAGACAAAGACGAATGTAGCCCTTGCTCTTTTATTTATATCGTAAATGTTCACAACGGACGCAAACCCTATCAAGGTATTGTTACCGTTAAAAAGTAAGATTCGTTTTTAATTTGAAAATAATGGTCATTTTTTTGTTCATAAGCTGAGAATTCTCTAATTTTGTTGAAAATAAAATATCATAACTATGGCACAAAAAGTATTAGACGTAATTAAACCCGGTGTTGTTTGGGGCAAAGACTTAATGGAATTATTTCGCATTGCCAAAGAAAATGGCTTTGCAATGCCTGCTGTAAATGTAGTTGGAACCAATTCTATCAACGCAGTTTTAGAAGCTGCAAAAACAGTAAATTCACCCGTGATGATCCAATTTTCTAATGGTGGTGGTCAATTTTACGCTGGCAAAGGCTTACCCAACGATCATCAAGAAGCTTCCATAGCCGGTTCCATTTCAGGAGCTATGCATATTCATCAGGTTGCTGAAATGTATGGAATACCTGTTATTATTCATACCGACCATGCTGCCAAAAAATTATTACCCTGGGTAGATGGTCTATTAGAAGCAGGAGAAAAACATTTTAAACAATACGGAAAACCCTTATTCAGTTCTCATATGCTCGATTTGAGCGAAGAACCTTTGAAAGAAAACATTGAAATTTGCAAAAAATACCTCGAACGCATGTCAAAAATAGGCATGGTGCTCGAAATTGAATTAGGGGTAACAGGAGGCGAAGAAGATGGCGTGGACAATACAGGAGTTGATAACTCTCGTTTATACACCCAACCCGAAGATGTAGCATATGCATATGAAGAACTCAGCAAAATAAGCAATCAATTTACAATAGCAGCATCATTTGGTAACGTTCATGGTGTGTATAAACCCGGAAATGTAAAATTACAACCCATTATACTTAAAAACTCACAAGATTACATTCAAAAGAAATTTAATACCGGCACCAAACCTGTAAGCTTTGTATTTCATGGTGGTTCGGGTAGCAGCCGCGACGAAATCCGCGAAGCAGTATCGTATGGTGTGGTAAAAATGAATATCGATACCGATACTCAATGGGCATTCTGGGATGGAGTTCATCAATATTATTTAAAGAAAAAAGATTACTTACAGGGTCAGATAGGCAATCCTGAAGGAGACGATAAACCCAATAAAAAATACTACGACCCCCGTGCATGGTTACGCGAAGGCGAAAAAGCTATCATCGAACGCCTTAAAATAGCTTTCGAAGATCTAAACTGCACAAATAGAAACTAAATAGAATATCATGTCATCTAAAGAGAAGTGGGGAACGCGGGTAGGACTTGTATTAGCCATGGCAGGTAATGCTGTGGGATTAGGCAACTTCCTGCGTTTTCCCGTTCAAGCGGTTCAAAATGGTGGTGGTGCCTTTATGATACCTTACTTTGTATCATTCTTACTTTTAGGTATTCCACTATTATGGGTAGAATGGTCTATTGGTAAGTATGGAGGCATGTTTGGCAAACACAGCACTCCTTTTATGTTTCATAACATGAATAAAAAATGGTTATGGAAGTATGTTGGTGTTTTTGGAATTTTTACTAACCTTGCCATAGCTTCGTACTATTCTTATATTGAAAGCTGGACTATTTCGTATGTATATCATAGCATAGCTGGAACATTTTCGTCCATGAATCAACACGAAGTGGCAAGCTTTTTTAGCAATTACCTCAATGTATCATCCGCAACAACCGGCATTCCATATGAGTCGCTTTTCTTCTTTTTAATTTGCCTCAGCATCAATGTATGGATACTTAGCAAAGGGTTAAGCGAAGGAATCGAAAAAGCATCGAAAATCGGTATTCCACTGCTTATCTTATTTGGTATTTTCTTGGCAATCAAAGCATTAACATTAAAAGCAGGTCATGAAGGTGCGATAAACGATGGAATAGTGGGCTTAAACTTTTTATGGACACCTCATTTCGACTCTTTAGCCAATCCTAAGGTTTGGCTTGCTGCTGCAGGACAAATATTCTTTACCCTTTCGGTAGGAATGGGTTCTATTCAGTGTTATGCTTCATATTTGCGAGAAAAAGACGACGTAGCACTAAACGGTATGGCAGCAGGGTGGACCAACGAATTTATTGAAGTTATTATTGGTAGTTCTATCATAATTCCCATTGCTATAGGTTATTTTGGAATAGATAAAGTTGTGGATTTAGTTCAATTAGGCGGATTAGGATTGGGCTTTAAAACGATGCCATACCTTTTTGCACAATGGGGACCTGTATTAGCAGCATTAGCCGGCACTGCTTTCTTTGGTTTGCTATTCTTTGCTGGCATTACTTCAGCCCTTGCCATGGGACAGCCGGTAATGGCATTTTTGCAAGACGAATTTGCATGGACACGAAAAAAGTCGGCTTTGGCCTTTGGCTTAGCAACATTAACGCTCGCTTTGCCCACCATTTTCTTTTTTGAATATGGAGTTTTTGATGAATACGACTATTGGGCTGGTACTGTAACACTCGTAGTATTTGCTATGCTCGAAGTTATTTTGTTTAGTTGGGTATTTGGACTAAATAAAGGCTGGAAAATTTTAACCACAGGTGCCGAAATTAAAGTTCCTTCCATTTATCGTTTTATATTAAAATTTGTAACTCCTGTTATTCTTATTCTTGTGTTTTTAGGGGCACTCATCAGACCTACAAACGATGATTGGAGTACATTATTCACTTCAAAATATGAATTACACGAAGAATCGATATTAGGCAAAATTCTCAACAAAAGCATTCGATACAATAAAGAATATTTTGCTAATGCTTATTATGCAGAGTGGGATGGCACTATTACCAAGATAAACTCCAACGAAATAACCGTTACCGACACGCAAGGGAATAACCACTCTGTAGAGCTTTCTGGAAAAGACAAACCGATAGTACAAATCAATCAGCCTATTAAAGCTGGCGATCCTTTGTATCAAGGATTTGTGGTAAATCATATCCTCTGGATAACCCTTTCGCGATTATTATTGGTTACAATCTTTTTACTTATTGCATGGTTGGTGCATAAAGCTTATAAAAAACAAAAACAAACCCTATTATGACAACGGAAGCACTAATTTTTATGCTGGTTTCTGAAGGCATTATTGCAGTTGTAACTATTTACTTTTTTATAAAAGTATTACGCTCAAAAAAAGAATTTAATCAAGACGACTCTTCTAACGATGCTTAGGTCCTACTTTCAGTTTACACGAAAAGAACGAAACGGAATTCTTTTTTTATTTATCATAATTGCATTGGTGTGGTTTGCTTACGCTTCGTTAGATTATTTCTTCAAGCCTAATATACACGACTATAGCCAATTTGAGAAACAAATAGATACGTTTTATGCATCTATTGAAGATAATCCGGCTAAGATAAAAAATACCCCACAAGACACCTTAGCATATAACCGCGATACCTGTTTTGTAGATATTAACCACCCACAAATAGAACATTTACGATGTCTTGGCATAAAAGAACATCTGGCAAAAACTTGGATAAATTACACTCAGAAAGGTGGCAAATTTAAAACAATCGATGGATTAAAGAAATTATGGGGCATGAACGACAGTATTTTCAACGCCATTGCTCCATATTTAATGCTTAACACCAATGATACCCCAACAAACCTAAAAAACTATTCAAAATCAAACGATACTCCTCCATATTTAAAAAAAGCAGAAAAAAAGATTGAAATGGTTGAATTAAATACGGCTGACACAAATCAGTTAATAGCATTACCGGGGATTGGAAACTCTTTTGCATCGCGTATTATAAAGTATCGCAACCGATTAGGCGGATTTTACAACAAAGAACAATTGAAAGAAATTTATGGCTTTAATCAAGAGCTTTACGAAAAAATAAGTCCTTATATATACGTAGATGTATTTGAAATTAAAAAAGTAAACATCAATACAGGCGATTATTCTACCTTGATTCAAAATCCCTATTTTACAAAAGAAGCTGTCAAAGCCATTCTACAATACCGAAAAAAAACGGGCAAAATAAACAATGCAGATGATTTATTGATTCATCAGATTGTATCTGAAGACGAATGGAATAAATTAAAATGGTACGTAGCGTTTTAGAACTAATTTCCTTCAGATAGTTTTATCGGCTTACATTCTATAAGCCACTATTATTCAAAAGTAAACGAACCAAACTTTATGCTTTTACCATCTTGTGCATACGTTACATAACGTTTACCAGTATTGTAAATCATCTTAGGAATAATCACATATTTTTCATCCTGATCTTTAAACATAGAATATTTTTCGTAGCTTCCATCTGGGAATATCGAAACAATGGTAGCTAAGCCTTTAGGAAGAAGAACGGGATTATTTTTTAATGGTTTTGTTTTAGCAGCTACTTTATTATTTAAATTAGCTTTATTGTCGTTGTAAACAATTTTTAGTTTATTCGATTCAGAAAAGGCAACATAGGAATGATAAAATCCTTTATCGTCTGGACTATATTGATTTTTAGCCACACGAATATTCCATGCCAAAACACCTTCTTTAGTTACACCAAAAACTATTAAATCGTTAAAATAATAATTATCAACATGGGTTACTTTCTTACTTGCAGGGTCAACAATATCATCTCCAACCGTGTATTCTTGTTCGGCAATTACTGCAAAGCCACCGTTATCGAAGAAAAGGAAATCTTTTAAAATGTAATTATAATATTGTTCGGGTGTAGTGCCATTACGTTCTTGCGAGCATTCAGCCATAAAATCTTTAGAGAACACGCGAGTAGATTTTTTGGGGTCAATAACCTCTATTTTTTGAGTTCTGGGGTTTATTTTCATATAGTAAGCACCCATAAATTCGTTGGCAAATTTTACTGTTTTATTGGCAAAAAAGCCTGCTATGAATATATTTTCTTCATTATCTAACCCAAAAATTGCATTGGCAGGCACATATTTATCAGCTTTTACATTAAATTGAGCAAACTCTTTACGCTTAGGATTATATGCCAACATTATATATTCATATTTTTCATCAGCAGTTTTTCCGGCTGCGGGTTTCTTTTTGCCAACTTGAAGACATTTAGTTAAAAAATATAAATAACCGCTTTTGCCTGCATCAAATTGAACAATATCAAATGAACGTCCTACTAATGGAAAATTCAAAGCTACATTTACATCTTCACTTAAATCGGAATTTATCAATTTAAATGATATAGCTTCATTATTGTACGATGCAAAGGTATTGTGGTATAAAATGCCTATTTTCCCATTAATTAATTTTACCTTAAAAATATCTTTAGGAGCATTGGTTAATGGAATACTTGCTATGTCTTTAGGTTTGTTTTTTAATGTTCCATCTTGATTTATATATTGTATGTATAGAATTTTCTGACTGCTGACATTAGCATAGGTAAGTAATATGAGTTTCTGATTCAAATAAAACATATCGAAGAAATGGGTTTGTAAGCCATTTACACTAGGCATAATGATTTGATTTGTCGATTCTATGGTATTCGTGGTAGAAGAAATGTATTCTAAATAGGTATTATCATCGGTAATTTCTATTGGTGATTTTGATTTTATGACATAATAACCATCCTTATCGTGCCCAATAACTTTATGGTACCACGTGTTTTTTTCAAGAACCACATTACTACCCCAATCCATTTCTACCGATTGAGCATAGGTTAAAGCACTAAAAATTACAATAAAAGCAAAAACTAAAATATTTTTCATAACCATAAAATTTTCTTTTTGCTACAAAGATATATTTTTCGATACAAAATTCCTACTTTTTTAAAATTTTATTTGCTAGCTGACCACATGCAGCATCAATATCTATACCGCGACTTTTACGATGCTTTACAATAAAATTCTTTGATTTTATCAACGTTTTAAAATGTTCAATTTGTTCGATTGAAGACGATTTAAAGTTCTTATCATCTACACTATTATACGAGATTAAATTAATTTTTGCATTTACATGGCTAGAATAACGAATAAGTGCCCTTGCATCTTTGTCGCCATCATTCACACCATCTAGCATTAAATATTCAAAAGTGATTTTTTGTTGCGTCTTTTGTGTATAATATTTCAACGCATCTAAAAGCTTTTCGAGAGAGTATTTTTTTGCAAATGGTATAAGCGTTTCGCGTTTTTCTTGAATAGCCGAATGAAGCGATATAGCTAATTCAACACCCAATTTTTCGTCAGCAAGCTTTTTAATACCTTCTGGAATACCAACAGTAGATAATGTAATTCGTTGTGCCGACCATCCTAAGCCATCTTTATTGCAAATAGTATGTATGGCTTTGATAGTATTGTCGTAGTTCAGCAATGGCTCGCCCATGCCCATCACAACAATATTGGTCAAGGAGTGCCCAAATTGCTTCAATGATAGGCTATTCAGGTCAATAACTTGGTCAAATATTTCACCATGGCTAAGATTACGCATAAAACCGAGTTGTCCCGTTGCGCAAAAAGCACATTTGACAGGGCATCCCACTTGTGTCGATATACATGCAGTAAAGCGTTCATCAGATGGAATTACAACACCTTCTACAATCTGTTTGTCATAAAGTTCGAAAGCTGCTTTGAGTGTGGCATCGCTAGCTTTTTGAAAGGTCAATAAACGTATTCTGTCCCAGCTAAACGATTCCTTTATTTTTGTTCGTAAAGATTCTGGCAAATTGGTCATTTCGTCTATTTCGTGGATGCCTTTTTTCCAGAGCCATTCTTCAATTTGTTTAACACGAAATGTTTTTTCGCCTATGGATAGCAACCATTGCGACCACTCATCTTTGCTAATGTTTCTAAGAAAAGGTTTTATCATTTATCGTAAATAACCTCCAACAACACAAGTTTTTTTATACGAATGTGTGGTGCCATTTAAATTAAACACTTCTACATAAACTATATATATACCTATTTCGGCTTTGGTTTTAGCATCGGTCAAGCCATCCCACGTAAAGTAGCCTTCGATGCCACACATTTCGTTACGAATTAAACGACGAATTTCTCTTCCTTTGGCGTCGAAAATAGTAATATTAGCCACATAACCCGGTTCAGAAAATTTATAACGAATATTAAGAATATCATCACGACCATCCATATCAGGGCTGAAAACCTCGGGTTCAACTGTTATTTCGGCACTATTATCTTCAAAATGTGCGTATTGTGAATTTTTATAAGTAGGAGTTCCAAAACCACAACTTTGTGAAGCAGAATGCCAATTCTTATCATCTTGGGTAGGTAATTCGGGATGAATACGTTCTAAAGCAACTCCTTTAAACGAATTGAGTAATTGAAAATGCATTTCTTCGGTATAACTAAAATCATCAATAAATTCGAAGCTTTTGTTAACAAACGTTATACGCCCAGAAGTTGACGTTAAAGACGGAAACGAAGGCATTTCCAAGATTTTCTTTGGAAAAGGTGTTGAATAGAAAGATGTAACTCCTTTAGCTGATTTAGTTATCACAACATAATCGTAAGGGAACAAATAAAAACCTTCGGTCGTAATTTCATATAAATCGGTTATTTGCCCAGTATTATCGACTTCTGCCCACTTTACATCTTTTAAATTATACGTATGTTGAGTTGGATTGTAAAGTTCTACATAATCGCTCCCTCCTGTATTTTCATAAAACAATACTTCGTTAATAATAAAGCTACCCGGAACAATACTATCGCCAATTGCAAATGAGGTTGTAAGCGTAGAACTTGTAATATTACCAGCGCAATCTTTTATTCCGGCATCAACCGAAATAGTATAAACGGTATCTTTTATAAATCCGGCTTGCTGAAATACTAATAAAACTTTTTTCTGGTCATTATTGATAAAGCTTGCCGTAATAGGATTTCCAATACCATGATCTACAGTAAAATTTGCAGGTATTAACCATTGATTATCAAGTATGGTTTCATTAAAAGTTAAAATAAGTGTATCGGGTTCTATTAAAGCGGCTCTTAGCAAATCAGGCATTTGAACATCAGGATTGCTTCGATAAACAGAATTTTGAGTTCCTGGAGTGCCTCCTTTTACATTGCTCGAAGCTATCCAATTAGCTGATTCGCCACATGGATTCATCGGGTCTATTTGTTCTAAACTCCAACCACCATCATCTTTAAAACTACTCTGATACCAATTATCCGAATAATACACATAATGAATGGTTCTTCCATCATTGCTTTTAAGATTTAACGAAGTACCGCTATTAGTTAAAGCTGTTGTACTCGAAATCACAGGCAAAACATCGCCATATACACTTAAAGCACTTACCGCAGAGCTATGGCATAAAATTACATAACCATTGGCAGGTAATTGGTATGCTGGTAAAAGATTTGCGGTTGTTCCAATGGTAAGTGTCCAATCTTTTAACTGAATAGGATACGAACTACGATTGTAAAGTTCAAGGTATTCGTACTCGGGCAATTGTACCGAAGGGCTTGGGTCTGCCATTATTTCGTTAATCTGAACATCAAAGGGTTGAACATAGTACCACATAAAATTTTCAGCTAAGGGTTGCGGAATTTGATTTCCTGCTAAATCGTGTAAATTGAAAAAAGCAATGGTATATGGCTGTCCCGAAATAAAAGGATTGGCAAATGTTAAATGAATTAATGCCGCATTCATATTATCGCGAACCGCTGTTGCAGGGACTCCAATATTATTGTTTACTACATAATTATTTACGTTTTGAGCATCACTCAACGAAATTCCCTCGGTAAAGAGCAAATCGATATGCAATGAATCTAAAACATTTAATTCCTGTAGGGTTGGCTGAATAGTATCAATACGAACCGTACCAGTGTAAAAATCATCAAAATAAAATTTTCCTGTACCATAGGTTGACGAATATTTGCAAACTATACCCGTAAACACAATGCTGTCGTTAAAATTCAAATCGTTAGCAGTAGCTTGTAAAACAAAGGCAGAACCACCTACATAATCAGCATACATACGCCATAACCCTGCTGCATCGCGAATAACTTTTATCCTCACTGTGGGTGAGCTTGATATAGCAGCCAAGGTACCGGTTGCCAATAATGTTTGAGTGCTGCTGTCTTGATAATACAACTTAAGAGCATCCGAAGAACCGTCTTCGCCTAATTGAATATAATAGCCTTTTAACGCAGAACTGGTTAAATCGCTTTTATCAGCCATCAGGTAATATTTAGCATTATTGTTGCTTGAAGGACTAAAATTCAAATTTATCCACGCTTGCCATTCTATACTATCTGTTGGTAATTTGACCGGAGTAGATAAATATGAATAATTGGATGAACCCGAGGGCGTTGTGTTTAAAGCTAACTGGTACGATGTATTCACAATGAAATCGCCGGTGCTTCCAATCCATGTCGGGTTTTGACTAAAATCTCCATCTATAAACGATTCATCTAAAACAGTAGGAGCATTTATAGCATAAATAAAATTCGTATATACTGGAGTTAATTGCGCATTTACATCACTAAGCATAATCTGGAATATATCGGCGGCATTGTAAGTTAAATCATTCCATGATGCTACTCCATTTTGAGCTGCAATAACAAGTGTTTGCGATGACTGTAATTGTCCGCTACCCAATGTTACCTGAGCTTGAATATTGGCAGAAAAATCAATATCGCGGTTGCCATTTATATCGGTAACTTCGCACGATAAAGCAAAAGGCACCATCGGAAATACTAACGATGGTTGGACAATAAGGTTTATTTTCTTCCCTACTACATCGATAGTAAATATATTCGATTGTACAGCACTAAAAGATGTTGAAAAACCTGAACCTGATAAATACGAATCAAAACAGGTGGCATCAATTATAAATTGCAATGCTGTGCCATCAACAATTGCAGAATCTTTTAGAAAGACATATAAATCTATATCAACACTTCCACCATTGGTAACAACCAAATCGCCACTATTAAAGCTAAAATTGATGCTACCTTGCCCAATGGTGGTATCGGTAGCACTCACATTATTACCATTAGCTTTAATAAATGCTCCTTTTAAAATCTGAAGCCAATTGGCACTATTGGCGTTTTTAATGGATATAGTCGAAACATAAGTTGGCAAACCATCTGAAGTACCTACATCATTTATTTTAAATGAAAAAACTTTTTTTGCTAAATTGGCTAATGTTCGAACAGACGAAATAGTATCGGCAGCAACCTGAGTAACTGGCTCAGAGGCATAACTATCGTTATCGTTTAAATTGACAGGAGTTACAGTACCGATTAAAGCCAAAGTATTATCGTTGATACGCCAAGTGCCCGTGCTTCCTTCTGCTTGATAACCATACCAACGTATGTAAAGGGTCTCGCCATTATTTACAATAATATTTAACCCTGTAAGCGTGCCATCACGTTCCAAATCATCGTCGGGAACAGTAACGGTTGCTAAAGTAGTATAAGTAGCAAAATTGGCAACATTGGATATTCTTACCTGATATTCATGAATGCCAGTTAAAGAACGGCGTTCACCAAAACTTATAGTAGTAATTTTAACTTTATAACCTGTGTTAGGAGCAATCGAGATTTGATAATAATCGGCAGTATCGGGCAATGTATTGGAAGTCCAACCCGAGCAAGAAGCACCTGAGGTTCCAAAACTCAACGTATTAAGCCCCGTCCCTTTTTTAAAAACACCAGCTGTTACATTTACATCTACATTAGCAGGGTTTCCGTCTGAAGTTAATGGCCAATTAGCTAATTGAGCCCAAGCAGAAAAAACATAAAACACACCTAAAAGCGATGTTAAATAAAACTTTCGCATAAAAATATTTTTAGAGGTGTAAAGATAAAGTAAATTGACAAAAAAAACTAATCTTTAAGCCTAAACTGAAAACGCTTTTTGATTTTTGAATTGAAAAAATATAGCATTAAATAATAAAGGACTAAAGATACTAAACCTAGTAATCCGGCAATAGCTTCGTTATGACTTAGTCCATAAGCCACAAAAACAGATATTATCATTACTAATAATGGCACGACATAGCTCAACATTACAGCCAAATTGCCATTGCTTTGATTCATTTGAACTATAACATTTTTACCTATAGTATAATTAGAAGTATCGTTCACCAAAACCTCCACCTCTTTTTCTTTTGCCTCACTGCCTAACGACATTGTGCAAGCCTCTTTACTACTACAATGATTACAAGCAGAAGTGGAAACAATACTGACAATCAAGGTTTGTTTATCTTTTATTTCCTTAATAATTCCAGGATGATCAATTATTTCTGTCATAATGGATACAAAGTTAGTTCACTTTTTTCGAAAAACCTATAAAGGACTCGAATCATGAAAACGCTTCATGATTTGCTCTAACTCTTGTTTAAAGGTGAGTTTAGATGTTTGTGCCAAAGAAAGAATATTTTCGTCGGGTTTAACAACTAATTCACGCATTTTCATATGCTGGTTGATATAAAGCATTTCCATATCAGGGTATAGCTCCTGAATAGCCGAAGCAACCTCTAAAATAGGCATTACTCTATCAACAGCATTATAGATGCCTGGTTTTAAATCACTATAAATTAGCCGATTAAGAATTTCGGTTATCTTATCAATATAAATAAACGAACGTCGTTGCATTCCATCGCCATAAATATTTATTCGTCCGTTAAAACTAGCATCGAACATAAATCGGTTGATAACGGCATCGAAACGCATACTTATACCATAACCATAAACATTGCCACAACGCAAAATATAAGTTGGTATTTTGTTCATTAGACGCAAAACATGTTGTTCGCCTCTATATTTAGATATACCATAAAACGATTGTGGGTTAGGCGTTGAGTCGATAGTCATTTCTTCGGACGATGCACCGTAAACCGAAGCACTGCTTAAATAAACAAACTTTTTTACCTTACTTTCTTCAACGGCATAAACCAATTCGGCAGTGCCCCAGTGATTCACCTGTTCAAACAAATGTGAACTCTCGTTCGACAAAGGAGTAGAAACACGAGCTGCCAAGTGGTAAACTATATCTACATCTTTTACAACATTTTTTAAGGTTCGCGAATCGAGCAGTTCGCCTTTGACAAATTTTACTTTTCCACGCTTAATTCCCGAATGCAAAAAAATATTGTAATTGCCACGGCTTAGGTTGTCGTATAAAATAACTTGTTCCACTTCGGGCATTAACACCAATTGGCGTATAAGTTCTGTTCCGATATATCCGGCACCTCCGGTAACTAATATGTTCATCTGTAATTATTTTAATCTACTTTTTAATCACCAAATCGGTATTTAAACCACATTCGTTCTTTTTTAAACCTTTCCAACGCCCTGCACGCTCATCGTCTTCGAGTGAAATCTTTGCAGTACAAGGCTCACAGCCAATGCTTACATAACCTTTATCGTCAAGCGGATGACGTGGAAGATTATGCTCACGAATATACTGATAAACCATTTGTTTAGTCCAATCGAGCATAGGATGAAAACGTATAACATTGTGGGGTGCAAAATCTTCTTCGTATAACTCTGCTCTTACTTTACTCTGATCGGCTCGCACTCCATTTATCCACACATCGTAATCGGCTAAAATGGGATCTAACGGTTGAATTTTATTCAAATAACAACAATAGTCAGGATCGCTGGTAAAAAGCAAATTGCCTTTAGCATCACGCTGCAATATTTTAGGAACCTGTGGTTTTAAATCGATCACCCTCAAATTAAATAAACGCACCAATTCATCTTTATACGTTATCGTTTCAGGAAATAAATAACCGGTGTTTATAAAATAAATGGGAATCGTATGGTCGATACGGCTAATAATATGAAGCAAAACCACACTCTGAGTCTGAAAAGAAGAAGTAGCAAAGAGTTTCTTTTCCTGATGTTTGTATAATTTTATCCTGCGTTCTATTTCTTCAAAAGTCATACAATAATATTTTTGCAAAAATAACTATTTTTTCCTACAAAATTGATAGACTATTATAAACAGTTTTTTTAATAATAGCCATTATTGTTTTGATATTAACACAAATATTTTTATTAAACTTTTACAATTGGTGTATTTTTTGATATATCTTTGTGCTTATATAAGTTTATATTTTGTAACCTTAATTTTATTGTATATGAAAACGCTCTTATCATTTTTTATGATCCTGTTTACCACAGTCTTAGTGGCTCAAACAGAACTTCCTGCTTCTATAAGCAATGCTATTAAAAATGGCAATGCAACCGAACTCACAAAAAGCTTTAATATAAATGTCGATTTGACCATTCTTGACAAACAAGATATTTACAGCAAAACACAAGCAGAAAGTTTATTAAAAGATTTTTTTGCAAAAAATATTCCTTCCAATTTTACCATTATTCACAGAGGAGGCAAAGAAGATGCTCAATATTATGTTGGTAAACTTACAACCTCTACCGGCAATTATCGTATTTCCATTTTAATTAAAGGACAATCCAAAACAGCATTTATTCATCAGTTCAGAATAGAAAAAGAAAATGATTAACGAGCAGATTAAAGCATTTATCGACAATGCTTTAAACGAAGACGTTGGAAGTGGTGATTATACTTCATTAGCCATTATTCCCGAAAATCTTATAGGTAAAGCGTTATTATACGTTAAAGAAGAAGGTATCTTAGCCGGTGTCGAAATAGCCCAAGACATTTTTAATTACCTCGATCCATCATGTCGATTTAATATTTTTCTAAACGATGGTTCTTACTGTAAGGGTCATAAAGAAATAGCTTTTGAAGTCGAAGCCCATGTTCAAAACTTGCTAAAAGCCGAAAGACTCATTCTTAATATCATGCAACGCATGAGTGGCATAGCAACCGTAACCCATCAATATGTAAAAGCCATTGAAGGCACTAAAGCCAAAATTCTCGATACCCGTAAGACCACACCCGGCTTTCGCTTTTTCGAAAAAGAAGCTGTTCGCATTGGCGGTGGTCAAAACCATCGCTTCGGACTTTACGATATGGTTATGATTAAAGACAATCATATTGATTTTGTGGGTGGAATTACACCAGCCATTCAAAAAGTTAAAGCGTTTCTCGAAAAGCATCATTTACAAATACCTATTGAAGTAGAAGCTCGAACTATTACCGATGTTGAAGAAATATTAAACGCAGGAGGCATACAACGAATTCTACTCGATAATTTTAATTTCGAAAACACACGCAAGGCAGTTTCTATCATAAATGGACGTTTAGAAGTAGAATCGAGCGGAGGTATCACGCTCGAAAATGTTCGCGAATATGCTCTTTGTGGTGTTGATTTTATTAGCATAGGAGCACTTACACATCACATTAAAAGCCTCGACCTTAGTCTAAAAGCATCATTTAAATGAAGGATAAAATACATAAAATCCTTTTTGTTTTAAAAAATATATCTTTACCAGGTTTCGATGGTCAACCTATTTTTGATGTTTTTTCGTTTCTAATAAAGAGCTTGGGCAAATCGGCTCTAACTGTCAGAGCATCTTCTATTGCTTATAATATGTTCCTGGCTCTAATTCCAGCACTTATTTTTTTCTTTTCAGCACTTGCTTATATACCAATTCCAGATTTTACGCACGAATTGCTAAAATTATTAAAAGAGGTTATGCCTGTTAATGCCTATCTTACTATTAGAAGCACCATTATAGATATTATACAACACAAACGAGCAGGATTGCTTTCGTTTGGTTTTATTTCTACTTTGTATTTTGCTACCAACGGGATGAATGCACTCATAACGGCTTTTAATGCTACCGAACTCACATACGATAATCGCAACTGGCTTCAACGGAGAGGGGTTGCCTTTATATTGTTGATTATTTTTTCTACGTTAATTATTGTATCAGTTGCTTTACTTATATTTAGTCAATCGTTTTTTAACTTTTTGATGGAACAAGACATTATAAAAACAAAAATATTGCTTTACTTGCTAATACTTGCAAAATGGTTGATTGTTCTTTCGTCATTTTTCTTTTCTATTTCATTTTTGTATTATTTCGCCCCTGCCCGAAAATCGAAATTCCGTATCATTTCGGCTGGATCTACTACTGCTACCATTCTAGTTTTACTTATTTCGTTAGGATTTTCGTATTATGTTAATAACTTTGGACAATACAATAAAGTTTACGGATCGTTAGGTACACTCATTGTTCTGATGTTGTGGATATATTTCAATTCACTTGCCTTACTTATTGGCTATGAGTTGAACTGGAGTATTCGACACACTAAAAACAAAAAACAAACAGAGGCACTACCTAAATAAATATTTTTTGTAACTTTTTTTTTAACGACAACGTCATAAGACAAAACAACTAAAATCGAATGTCTTATGAAAACAAAACATTTTTTAATTATTACTGTTTTTTTCTGTTTTACAATAAATTTATTTTCGGCTACCATCACAGTTCCGCCCAAAAAAAATATCATAAAACAGATTTCTGCAACCATGGATTTCCCACAAAATACTAAAATCGAAAATTCTGAAATTGTAGCAGTAAATTTTGAAATTACCGAAAATGGTAAAATTAAAGTTAAAGAAATCAATGGTAATCCTACTTTTACCGAACATGTTAAACAAAAACTTGAAAATTTTGTCGTTAAGAAATTTAAAGACTTTGTCGGAGAAAATTTCTATGTAAAATTTAGCTTTAAAAGTGAAAAGTAAACAATTCATATATCTTGGTATAAAAAGGCTGTCTCAAAAAGACGGCCTTTTTATATTAAATCACATATCAAAACATTAAAACTTCAAAAAATTGAAATGAAAAATTGAAGTATTTAAAATGAATAAAAAAGTCTTTGTTCTTTTATAAATATTTATGTAGGTTTGCTCAAACAAAAATAAGCATTATGCAATACGATTTAATAATTATTGGCAGCGGTCCCGGAGGATATGTAGCTGCCATTAGAGCATCGCAATTAGGCATGAAAACTGCCGTTATAGAAAAATCAGAAGTGGGTGGTATTTGTCTCAATTGGGGATGCATACCCACTAAAGCATTGTTAAAAAGTGCCCAAGTTTATCACTATGCCAAACATGCCGAAGAATTTGGAATTATGGTAAACGATGCCCGTCCGGATTTTCAAAAGGTTGTTGCCCGCAGTCGTGGCGTTGCCGATGCTATGAGCAAAGGTATTCAATTTTTATTCAAAAAAAATAAAATTGATATTATTCAAGGTTTTGGCAAATTGGCTAACAACAATACTGTAGTAGTAATAAAAGCAGACGGAACATCCGAAGAATATACAGCCCATCATATTATTTTAGCTACCGGAGCTCGTTCGAAAGAATTACCACACATGAAGCAAGACGGAAAAAAAATAATTGGATATCGCGAAGCATTAACTATGCCTTATTTACCCAAATCAATGGTAGTAGTAGGCTCAGGTGCAATAGGCTCCGAGTTTGCTTATTTCTACAACGCCATGGGCACAAAAGTTACCATTGTTGAATTTTTGCCCAACATTATTCCATTAGAAGACGAAGAAGTAAGTAAAACGCTGGCACGTTCGTTTAAAAAAGAAGGCATAGAAATAATAACCGAAGGGAATGTTACGGCAGTTGACACCAGTGGAAGTGATTGCAAAGTTACAGTTGAAACTAAACAAGGAACAAAAATTATTGAAGCTGAAGTAGTTTTATCGGCTGTTGGCGTTACACCCAACCTCGAAAACATTGGCATCGAAGAGCTCGGTATCGAATTAGAAAAAGGTAAAATCAAGGTTAATCCATTTTACGAAACAAACGTAAAAGGTGTTTATGCCATTGGCGACATTGTTCATGGACCAGCGCTGGCTCACGTTGCCTCAGCCGAAGGTATATGCTGTGTAGAACACATAGCCGGTAAAAATCCTGTACCGGTAAATTACAAAAATATTCCTAGCTGCATTTACACCACACCCGAAGTGGCCTCAGTCGGCTTAACCGAAAAACAAGCTATTGAACAAGGTTACGAAATAAAAATTGGAAAATTTCCCTATTCAGCTTCAGGCAAAGCCAAAGCTGCCGGCAATAGCGATGGATTTGTAAAACTCATATTCGATGCAAAATATGGTGAATTGTTAGGTGCACACCTCATAGGTTTGAATGTTACCGAAATGATAGCCGAACTTGTTGTATCAAAAACACTTGAAACTACTGGACATGAGCTAATAAAATCTATTCACCCGCATCCCACAATGAGCGAAGCTATTATGGAAGCTGCCGCTGCCGCTTATGGAGAAGTCATACATCTTTAGAAGCGTATTTATATTCAAGGATTTTTAAAAAATTGAATAAAAAAAGAGGCTGTCAACAATTAACAGCCTCTTTTTATTTATTTAATAGAATTTTTAACCTTTAATAGTTAATTCATCAATAATGTTAGTTGCTCCGGCAAATTTTTCAATAACCCATAAAACATAACGCACATCAACATTAATCGTACGTTGCAGTTCTTTGCTATAAATAAAATTACTGCATAACCAATCCCAATTTCCATCAAATGCAATTCCAATAAGTTCACCATTGGCATTCATAATAGGGCTTCCCGAATTACCACCAGTAATATCGTTATCGGACAAAAAAGCAACTGGCAATTTTCCGGTTTCATCAGCATAACGTCCAAAATCTTTTTTATTGTATAATTCTACTAATCGAGCATCTACCATAAATTCAGGATTGGTATTATCCATTTTTTCAATTACACCATCAAGATAAGTAATGTAGTTGTAGTAAACAGCATCCTTGGGTTTATAAGGCTGAACAGTGCCATAAGTTAAGCGAAATGTACTGTTGGCATCGGGATAAAATGCTTTATTGGGTTCAAATTGACGTATTGCTTTAAAGTATTTTCTATCTAATACTCTAAATTTCGAATTTGCAGATTGATATGCTGGTATAAGTTTAAATTGATATTCACCTAAAACCGATTTTTGAAATATTAACAATGGATCTTTTGAAAGTGCTGACTCACTTGGATTTGACAAAAACTTATCCATTCTGGTTTTATCGGTAAAGATACTTTTGGTATAAATTACATTTAAAAAGTTATTAACGCGTTCTTCGTCCGTTTTACCTTTAAAGTTTTTAACAAAATCTGTTGTAAAATAACTAAGTTGTTTATCTTTGGGGATATCCTTTAAATATGCTAACAATAATGCTTTAAAAGCTTCTTTATCTATTTCGGGATAATATCCTTTAAACATTTCAGCAGCATGTTCTTTAAGCTGTGATATAGTTTCGTTTATTTGTTTTTCGTTAGCTTTTTTATCCTTTAGAAGTGGTTCTAATGAAAGAAAAGGTTGAATTGCCATTATTTGCGAACTTCCTTGTAATATTCCAAACGAAAAATAAATTAAATGGGTAATAGGTTCAGAAATAGCTTTGTAGCTTTCTTTATAATCATTTATAATGTTACCATACATTGCCATTCTTTCGGCATCTGCATTAATCCATTCTTGTAATTTTTGGTCATACATAGAACGTTGAGCAACGGCATCGGTTTTTTGAAGGGTAACCATTTCACCTTGCCAAAGTTTGTAACCATTAGCTAAACTAGCATAATCGCTTGCTAAAGCAATTTTAACTTCTTTCGATGCATCCATGTATTTTTTCCATACTTCGAGTTTTTTACCAACTAACTTCACTAAAGTAGGATTATAAACATCGCGTTTGTATTCCATTCCCGATGCGGTTAAATAACGTTCCGTTTGCCCGGGATACCCCATAATCATAGTAAAATCGTTGGGCTTAATTCCCTTAATAGAAATATTTAAATGATATAATGGAGCATAAGGGACATTATCTTTATTGTAAGTTGCTGGTTTTCCATCGGCACTCATATAAACACGGAAAATAGAGAAATCGCCAGTATGACGAGGCCACATCCAATTGTCGGTATCACCCCCAAATTTACCAATACTGGACGGAGGAGCCCCTACAAGTCTTACATCTCTAAAAACTTCATATACAAATAGATAATATTCATTTCCGGCAAAAAATTGTTTTACTTTTGCACTATATCCATTTCCTTCTTTTGCTTCTTTTTCAATAGCAGCGATAGCTTTACGAATAGCAGCGGTACGCTCTTCTTCTTTCATATCGTCTTTTACACCTTCAAGAACGCGAGCTGTAACATCTTCGATGCGTATAAGGTGCGATGCACATAACCCTTCTGCCGAAAGTTCTTCGCTCATATTTTTAGCCCAAAATCCATTAGCTAAATAATCGTGCTCAACAGTCGATAATTTAGCAATAGCATCATATCCGCAATGATGATTGGTAAAAAGTAAACCTTTTCCACTTACCATTTCGGCAGTACAAAAGCCTGAAAATTCACCATTTTGTTCATGACCAAGTTGAAAAATAGCATCTTTAATTGACGAATGATTAATACTGTAAATTTCTTCTGGGGTTAGTTTACAACCCAATTTTTGCATATCAGCATAATTAAGCTTTCCAATAAGACTAGGAATCCACATTCCTTCATCTGCCTTTGAAAACAATGTAAATAAGCCTATAAAAAGGCTAACAAAAAATAATTTAAGAAATTTCATGTTACATTTTTTTTAGTTAAACATTTGCCCAAATGTAATAAGTTTTATAATATGTGCTTATGACGAAAATCGTTAAAAATAGTTACAAAATAAAAAACTAATTTTAGCTATCTTTGCATATAGTGAGAAATAAAAGTAATTATGATAACTGCTGAAGAAAAAATTGCTCTGGATCAAACATTTGAAGAAATATTAACTAATTGCCATCGCTGCCGTTCAGATGAAGATAAAGCTCAAATACGCAAAGCTTACGATTTAGCTTTTAAAGCTCACGAAAACATGCGTCGAAAAAGCGGCGAACCCTACTTATACCATCCCTTGGCAGTCGCAAAAATTGCAACTGAAGAAATTGGATTAGGTGCTACTTCTTTCATATGTGCCTTGCTTCATGATGTGGTTGAAGATACCGATTATACACTCGAAGATATCCGACAACTTTTTGGCGACAAAGTAGCTAAAATTATAGATGGTCTTACCAAAATATCGAATGTTTTTGACCAAGGTACTAACTCCATTCAAGCAGAGAATTTTAAAAAAATGCTATTAACACTATCAGACGATGTACGTGTAATACTAATAAAATTAGCCGATCGTTTACACAACATGCGAACGCTCGACTCAATGCCCGAATACAAAAAAATGAAAATAGCAGCTGAAACACTTTACTTATATGCTCCTCTTGCACACCGTTTAGGGCTTTATGCAATTAAAACTGAACTAGAAGACTTATCGTTAAAACATCAACATCCAGGCGTATATAACGAAATTTTAAGAAAAATACAAGCCAGCGAAGAAGAACGTCAAGCTTATATTAACGAATTTTGTGAACCCATTATTGAACGACTCAATACTACAGGAATTAATTATACCATTTCGGGCCGCCCAAAATCGGTTTATTCCATTCATACCAAAATGGAAAAAAAAGGTGTTCCTTTTGAAGAGGTGTACGACATTTTTGCCGTTCGCATAGTTTTTGAACCTCAGGAAACCATGAACGAAAAAACTCAATGTTGGGCCATATATTCAATGGTAACAGATATTTACAAACCTAAACCCGATCGTTTACGCGACTGGATAAGCACTCCTAAAGCGAATGGTTACGAGGCCCTACACACCACTGTAATGGGACCAAAGGGACGTTGGGTCGAAGTGCAAATACGTTCCAAACGCATGGACGAAATTGCAGAAAAAGGTTATGCAGCACATTGGAAATACAAAGACGGAGGCGAAGAATCTGAACTCGATAAATGGATAAAAAAAATTAGAGAATTACTTGAAAATAACAGCGAAAATGCACTCGAGTTTATTGACGAATTTAAAATGAACTTATTCTCGTCAGAAATATTTGTATTTACCCCCAAAGGACTCTTAAAACGTATGCCCAAAGGCAGTACTGCCCTCGATTTTGCATACGAAATTCACTCAGAAATAGGTGATCATGCTATTGGCGCTAAGGTTAACTTTAAACTTGTTCCTCTTAATCATGTTCTTTCTAGTGGCGACCAAGTTGAAATTCTAACTTCAGATATACAAACCCCTAAAAAAGAATGGCTCGACTTTGTAGTTACTGCTAAAGCTAAATCTCGTATAAAATCAAAATTTAAAAACGAACGCCGATTAAAGATAAATAAAGGTAAAGAATTACTTGAAGAAAAAGCAAAAGAATTAAACATAACTTTAAATAGTAAAATTTTTAAACAATTATATATTCATTACGGAGAATATAATAAAGAAGATTTATACTATAAAATTGGAAGTGGCGAAGCTGATTTAAGTAATATCAAAAAAATAATTCAACAACGTACGCGGAATAAATGGATTCGTTATTGGAAATTACAAATAACCAAAACAACATCGAAACTTCCCTTCCTAAAAGCCCCAGATGGAAACAAACAAGACGATGCTTTAACCCCTATTGACCGAAAAAAAACATTTATTGTTAACGAAGAAATCAATAATCAAAATTTTAGCATAGCACAATGCTGCAAACCCATACCTGGCGACGAAGTTATTGGACATTTAATATCATCTAATAAAGTAGTAATACATAAAAAAGATTGCGACAAAGCCCTTAAAATTATGGCCAACCACGGCGACCAAATTGTTACCGTTGAATGGGTTTCAAAAAAAGTACTCTCATTTATTGTACGCATTAAACTTATTGGCATTGATAATATTGGTATTGTAAATTCTATTACTCATTTACTATCTAATGAATTAGAGATAAACATGAAATCTGTTATTTTCGATGCAAGCAATGGCATATTTCAAGGACTTATCGATTTATATATACACGATGCATACGACTTGAACGAGCTTATGAAAAAAATGAAAAAAATTAATGGAGTTAAATCTGTAAAACGCATTGATATACCCGAAAACGATACTGAAATACAAACAATATTACAAAAACTTTGATTTTTTTAATACCACCAAAGTTTCCATTTGATGAGTTTGTGGAAACATATCAAATATTTTTAGAAAAATAATATTGTAATCGGAAATTAATTGCGATAAATTCCACGCTAACGATACATGATTACAACTTACATAAACAATATAAGTAGTTCCTGATGCTATTATATTCTTTTGTATCTCAATTAACGTTCCACTCCGAGGAGGATCTAACAATATTAACGAAGGTTTATCATACTTTTTTATTAATTTATCATTAAATGTAGCTAACACATCTCCTACAATGTACAAATGTAAAGGATTATGCTGAGAATTTACTTTTGCATCTTCAATTGCCATAGGATTTCCTTCAATCCCAATTAATTTTATTGAACGATCATAAACTAATGGTAATGATAATGTGCCATTACCACTGTATAAATCATACATCAATAATACCGAATCAAAAGGAATAAGTCTTTTTATTTCGTTTACAATAAGTTCAGTTATTGCTTTGTTATTTTGAAAAAAAGTAAATGGACTTATTCGTAATTTTACTTGATTTATTTCCTCGTAAAGATAAGGCTCAGTATCATCCATTAAATAATATTCAGGCCATGAATATTTATTATTGCTTTTAATATAATAGTAAATAGAATCACCTTTACTTATAATTTTTTTTATAGCTTTTAATACATCTATTTCAAATTCATTAGGTTTTTTTAAAAGTTCTAATAAAATCATTATTTGATCATAATCATTAGCTCTAATAGTTAAACTTAAAAAATTTTCAAGTGGTTTATGATTATTAAACTCATTTAAAATATATTTTAATTTATTAAAATACTTATTTATAACAGGTTTAAGCAAGTAACATGAATCTATTTCAACAATCTCATTTTTATTCCATTCAGGATGAAATCCTATTAAAAGTTTTCCCTGACGAATACGGATTTGATATGATGCTTTATTTCTATAATGCAAAGGAGCGGGTGATGCCATTATTTCAGACACTAAATAATTTACTTTGTATTTATTAAGAGCATTTTGTAATAATAGTTTTTTTAAATTAAGTTGTTGTTCATATTCTATATGCATAAAATTACATCCACCACATTCAAAATAATAGGGACAAGATGGTTTAACTCTAAATTCGCTAGCTTTTTCAATTTTAATTATTCGAGCTGTTCTAAAGCCAAGTCTTCTGTTTTCGGTTTGTAATAAATATTGTTCATTTGGGATTGCAAAGGGAATGTAATAAGCTTTATCATTCCAATAAGCAATACCCTTACCCGAAGAATGAAGCTCATTTACTTCAATAGGTCCAATAATAGGTCTATTTGTTAACATAGAATAAAAAAAGGCTGCTCGTTTCCGAACAGCCTTTATTATTTTTGATTAAAAAATTAGCGAACAATATTAATTTTTTGAGTAGTTACATTGTTATTTGTAACAACTTTAACCATATAAGTACCTTGAGCTAAGTTAGCTACATTGGCAGTATTGGTGTTGTTGAATTCAGCAACTTTTTGTCCATTGAGGTTGAAAATTTCAATGCTTAAAGCATTGTCGTTTGCAACGGTTAAAGTATTCACTACAGGGTTGGGATATACAAAAACATTGCTCAAATTATTTGTATTTACATTGCTATTTTCATAAACTTCAACTTTGTCAAGTAGCATGTAGAACATATCGGTGCAATTGTAATGACGGAAAGCAATGTAAATATTTTGACCGTTGTAAGCAGCTAAAGGAAGCATAACTTCTTTGTAAACAGTATCAGCAGCTGTTAAAGTATAAGTATAAATGCTTGTAAAATTAGCAGGAGCATTTCCAGTTGTAGAAACTTCTACACCAAAATATTCAGCTGGCCAATCAGGATCTTGTGGTGCAATGTGGCATTTTAAAACCATATTAGCATTAGCAATAGTTAATTGTGGAGTAATTAAATAGTTATTAGGAGTAAGAGCTCCGCTAGCCGAAGTCCATGAAGCCGAAACAGCAGCAACATCACCATCATATATTCTCCAACCTTGTGTTGAAGCATTTCTGGTTTCCCATTTGTTATTATCACCATCAACATCTAAATTACTCCAGCATTCAGGAGCAAAGGTTGTTCCTTCAAAGCTTTCTGTCCATGGAAAAGTGTTAATAGCTGTACAGTTAACGGCAGTACCGGTTAAGTTTACAGTTATATCACCACCATTGGTAACGATAGTAGCGGTTGCTGTGTGTGTTCCAGCTGTTGTTGGGTTGTATGAAAATGTAAACGAAGTAGATTCACCAGCATTTAAATTTACATTAGCTGGAACTAACGAACATGTAAAAGGAGTTCCCGATAAACCATTAACAGCTGATGCAGTTAAAGTACCACCACCAACATTGGATAATGTGAAAGCAGGTGATGTAGTTGTTGTATTATTTGCAATAGTACCAGCATCCCATGTTGTAGGAGTACAACTAGCAATAGGAGTTGTTAAAGCAGTACCCTCAACCATAGCACGAATATTCCAATTATAGGTTAAAGTAGAACTTAAATCAGTTAAATGATACCATGAACCACCCCATAACATCCAATTAGCATTGCTATTAACTGGACCTGCATCGCAACCTAGTGGATATCCACCATTTGCAATAACTTCATAACCAATGTATAAATCAGTTGCTGGAATAGCAAATGGAGTTGTTAAAGTTACAACATTCCATCCTTCTACTGCAGTAAAAGCTTGACTTAAAACTTCAGTTGTTTGATTTGAATAAAATTTAATTTTTGCAGAAACAACATTGGTAACACCATTAATATATACTTTAACTTGTGTAATAGTATTACCTAAACTATTGTGAGCGGATAAAACCGAAGCAGGAAAGAAAGCAAATACTGCAAAAGTATCAGCAGAGTTTGTGCCAATAGCAGTAAAAGGATCGCCATCATAATGTAAAGAGTCAACAATAGCTTTAGGGCTAGCAGGTTGATTCAAAACATGTACAATTTCTTTTGATGAAATTGGGTTGTTGCTTACGCGTTTGGTTTGAGCAAAAATAACGCCGCTCATTACGATTAAAGCAAATAAAACGTAGATTTTTTTCATAGAATAAAAGTTTTAGTTAAACATAAATTTAATTGCAAAGTAAATAATTTTATTTAAGACTACCAAATATATTTATTGGTTGCATTGGTTTAATAATTTAACACTTGTAATGCCTTTTTATAAGCATCATCGCTTTCTAAAATTATACTATAAAAACCTTCGTCATCAAATATGTTTCGTATAATATAAGCTCGCAATTGGTTTATAACAATCTGTTTAACCTTATCCCAATCTTTCATCGTAGGATTAAATCCATATTTATTAATATATTTAATAAATTCTGTCGATAAATTTGAGTTTTGTAAGTGTAAGTCTAATTGCTTCCATGAGTTAAACTTTTTAAATTCAGAACGATGCTGATCGCTATAATAAAAAGCAAATTGATAAATAAGCGATTGATCGGCTATTTTATAAAAAAAGTCAGGCAACTCTTTATTATTAAAACTTACCTTAAAATCGGGCGTTATACCACCGTTACCATAAACAATTCTGCCTTTCTTAGTTCTATATTTGGGAGCTGTTTTAAGGTCAACACTATCGAGGCTATCAGATCTAAAAAGGATGTCGGTATAATATTTTTCCATTGCAGTTTTATAACTTCGTTGTATGCATCTACCGCTAGGAGTATGGTAGCGTGCAATAGTTAATCGTATTGAGCTACCATCGTTAAAAGTAATAGGTTCTTGTACTAAGCCTTTTCCGAATGATTTTCTTCCTATAATAAATCCTCTATCATTATCTTGAATGGCGCCTGCTAATATTTCACTAGCCGAAGCCGACCATTCATCTATTAAAACAACTAATTTAATATTTTCGGCGATACCAAAATCGGTTGCTTTATATTCGTGTTTTGGTTGTGCCTTTCCTTCGGTATAAACAATTAATTCACCTTTTTTTAGAAACTCATCGGCAATGCTTATAGCAGCATCCATATAACCACCTCCATTACCTCTTACATCAATTATTAATTTTTGCATTCCGGAATTCAATAATTTTGTGAGAGCTTCATGAAATTCGTCGGGTGTTGTTTTAGCAAATCGAGCTATTTTAATATATCCCACTTTAGGTGCCGTAATCATTGCTGCATCTATACTATACATGGGAATTTTATCGCGAATAATAGTAAAATGTAATAATTTTGGCAACTTTCCACGTTTTACACTAACTTTTACTTTTGTTCCTTTCGGTCCTTTCAACAATTTCATTACTTTATTATTCGTAATGCCAATCCCAGCCACTGTACTATCATTTACCTTTATGATTCTATCGCCTGCCATAATTCCCAACTTTTCCGATGGTCCCCCAATAATTGTATTCATGATAACGATGGTATCGTTTTGAATACTAAACTCCACACCTATTCCATCAAATTCGCCTTCTAATGGGTCGTTCATTTCTTCATATTCAGCAGGAGTGATGTAAATGGAATGTGGATCAAGTTGTTGTAATAATGCAATAATCGCCTTATTTATTAAGGAATCTGTATTGATTGTATCGACATATTCATTCTGTATATAATATAAAATTGATTGCAATTTATTTATTGGGTCTATTTTTATATTTTTTGAACTAATATTGTCAAGTAATAAATTATCGAAAGAGTTTTTGAAATAAATTTTACCTATCCACATTCCAATGCAGAGACTAAAAGCAATAATAATAGGTAAATAAATTAATGTTTTTTTATTCATTGATTTTGTCTAAAGGTATATAATTAACTTCTACACCTGCTTTTTGGAGAAGCTCCAAACCATCTTGATTATGATATAAATCGCAAAAAACAACTCTTTTAATTCCCGATTGTATTATTAATTTAGAACACTCTAAACATGGAGAGGTTGTTACATATAAAGTAGCTCCTTCGCTGCTATTGTTAGACTTTGCAACTTTGGTAATAGCATTAGCTTCGGCATGGAGCACATAAGGAAAGGTAACGTTATTTTCGTCTTCGCATTTATTTTCGAATCCCGATGGCGTACCATTATACCCATCAGAAATAATCATTTTGTTTTTAACAATTATAGCACCCACTTTACGTCTATTACAATATGAGTTTTCTGCCCATATCTTTGCCATGGACAAATAACGTTTGTCGAGATTTAGTTGTTTTTCATTCATAAAAAAACCCTCCATTAGAGGGCTATTTTTTTGTACCCGGAGCCGGGGTCGAACCGGCATGGGTTTGATCCCACTGGTGTTTGAGACCAGCGCGTCTACCAATTCCGCCATCCGGGCTATTCTATACAAAGAACGCCGCAAAATTAATCAATATTTTTAATTTTTCAAATCTATACACTATATATTTTCAACATTTGTAAATAACATCCATTAATTTTTAAAGCCTTTTAAAGGCTAATTAAAAATGTTAATAAATTAATGATTATTTCTACAATTCATCGATTAGCAAGGTTTTGACAAACAACGTACACTTGTCAATAAAATTAATCTATTGTTATATGGCACTTAAATTTATTTCATTTATCTTTGTGGTATCAGTTCAGTTATGGAAAATACTAAGCTAATTTTAATAGGTGGTGCAGAAGATAAGACCGATAAACTTGAAATATTATCAAAGGTTGCCCAAGCAGCTCATAGCAAAAATATTGTTTTAATACCTACGGCTTCTAATTATCCTCACGAAGTTGAATTAAATTACAGAGATGCCTTTCATAAGCTTCATGTTGAGAATTTTAAATCGCTCGATATCCGTTATCCTGATGAGTGCGACCGTCCTGAACATATTGAAGCTATTAAACAAGCTCATTTAGTATTTTTTTCTGGTGGTGACCAAGTAAAATTAGTAGAGACCCTTAAAGGTTCTGCTCTTTTAGAAACAATTATATCGTTATATCATTCAAATAAAATAATCGTTGCAGGCACTAGTGCCGGTGCTGCCGCTGCTTCTGAAAACATGTTGTATAACGGTGATTATCATGGTTTTATTAAAGGAGAAGTAAAACATTCACTCGGTTTTGGATTTATAAACGATATGGTTGTTGATACCCACTTTTTAAACCGCGAACGTATTCCTCGCCTACTTCAAATGTTAGCTTTAGGCGTCGAAAAAAAAGCTATTGGTCTTGACGAAGACACTGCCATATTTATTGATATAAATCATAACTTTGAAGTTGTGGGAAGTGGAATGGTAACTTTACTTAACTCGGACGAAATGACCTATAATGATTTTCATGAAATTAAAGAAAATCAAGCATATAACATAAATAATGTAAAAATTGGTTTCTTATCGAAAGGAGCTAAATTTAATCTTCATTCGTGGATGGTTATTAAACCACAAACTTCGGTAATTAACGATGATGCTTATACTTACGACCAACGATTTGTAATACCAGGTGCTTATATTTAATTATTGTAAATAATATTTACAACATTACCATTTTTATAGATAGTTGTTTTAATTAGTTTGCCTGTTTCGTCATAAAAATATTTTTTACCATCAATTAAGCGGCCATTTTTCCATTCTCCTTCGCGATCGAGCTTTCCATCTTTAGTATATGTTTTATGAAAACCATTACCATCAAAAATACCTACTTCTGTATTTTGATGTTGTACTTCTTGTACTACTTTAACTTCTTGTTTTTGCTCCGGCTCTTGTTTTTGCTCTATCGTTGGAGTATATATTTTAACCGAAGCAACATCTAATTGTCCATCGTTAAATGTTTTCTCTGCTATCAATTTTCCATTTTTATCGAATTCTCGAATGGTACCATTTTCTTTTCCTTCTTTCCATTCACCTTCTATCATTATTTTTCCATTTTCATGATAATACTTTTGTATTCCGGTTCGCTTTCCAGCTTCGCTATATTTCCATTCGTATGCCGGATTACCATTAGGATGATAATATTTGTAATCGCCTACCCATTTATTTTCTTTCCATATGCCTTCTTCGCTTACATTACCATTTTCATAAAAAAATTTTGCATAACCATTAGGCTTTCCTGATTGGTATGTAATCATCGACTTTATTTTTCCAGATGAGAAGTAAGCTTTCCATACTCCTACTTTAATACCGTGCTCAAAGCGACCTTCTTCGCTTTTTGTGCCATTTTCGGTAATAATCCAATAACCATGTTGCTTACCATCACTATCTGTTTGGTTTAATGTGTCCTTTTGAGCAAATACGATAGCAGAATTTAATATAAGTATTATGATTATTATTTTTTTATACATCAATAAAAACTATTTAACGCTCTTTTAAACGTAAGTTATTCATTTTGGTTTCAAAAATAGTTCCAAAATTTTAAAGTTATAAAATTAATTTGTGTAAATTGCGTACGTACTAGGAATAGTAAAGATGCTTGTATCTTTTATATTTTTATCTATTTGTGTAATAATCATAGTATTTTTTATATCTCTAAGTAAGCTTCTTTCTACTGCTTCAAAAGGTAAAAATCCAAATGAATTAGGAATAATTTGATAATATTTATGGGTTTTGATATTGGGGTTCCAAATCTTGGTAAGATAATAATAAAAACCATATTCGTTATTGGTTGCCATCCAATATGTAACTTCAGTATTTTCTTTTACATTTTTTACTCTCCATTGTTTGCATCTTATACCTAATATAGTTTTTTCATTTTCTGTTTTAATTATTTTATAATTACTATCTATTTCTGTTTTTTCTTCTGAAAAAATCTGAGTTGTATATAATCGAGCTTGATGATTTAGTATAATTACTTCTTTTAATTCTAAATTTATTATGGTCGATTCTTTATTTATGTTTGATTGAATTTTATCAATTCTTACTTTATTATTAAATACGTATATGTTATATACAACTGTGTCGAATAAGCTTTTTTCAACAAGTTGAAAATTTCCATTAAAATTATTGGTAAATACTGGAGGAACATCTTTTCTTATAGTCAAAGCAGCTAACTTGGGTTTTGGAGCACTATCTATTTTTGTTATTTTATTGTCGCCTGTAACAGGATTACAATGCGTTATAATGAGGATAGTAATAATGATTATTATAGCAGGAACTATGTATGTAAATATTCTTTTCATGCTACAAAATTATAGTAAAAAAACATGTACTATTTAAGATTTTTGACAAATTCTAATTTTTATACAACGAAAACAATAAAAAAGTTATTAAATATTGACGAAAACCTTATATTTTTTGATGAAACTTAAAAAATATAAGTCTAATATATTATTGAACCATATTTTTTGGGTCTACCCATTGATTAAATTGCTCATCTGTAACAAAACCTAATTCAATAGCAGCTTGTCTTAATGTTTTGTTTTCAGAATGAGCTTTTTTAGCTATTTTGGCAGCATTTTCGTATCCAATATAAGGATTTAAAGCTGTTACTAACATAAGCGAATTTTCTAAATGATGTTTTAATGCAGGTAAATTTGGTTCAATTCCAATAGCACAATTGTCGTTAAAAGAAATACAAGCATCGGCTAATAAATGCAAGGAGCGTAAAATATTATAAATAATAAGTGGTTTATATACATTTAGTTCAAAAAAGCCATTTAAATCTCCTAAAACGATAGCGGTGTCGTTTGCAATTACTTGCATGCAGACCATGGTTAATGCTTCAATTTGGGTGGGATTAACTTTACCTGGCATAATGGAGCTACCTGGTTCATTTTCAGGAATAATAAGTTCACCAATTCCACTGCGAGGTCCGGATGCCATAATACGTATATCATTCGCAATTTTGTTTAAAACAGAGGCTGTTTGCTTTAATGCACCGCTCAACTCTACCATTGGATTATGCGAAGCTAAAGATTCAAACTTATTGGCTGCCGTTACAAAAGGCAAATTTGTAATTTCGGCAATAACTTGAGCCACACGTTCAGCAAAACCTTTGGGAGCATTTAATCCAGTACCTACCGCAGTTCCACCTAAACCTAATTCTGCTAAATGTGGAAGTGTATTCTCAATAGCTTCAATTGAGTGATTAAGCATTGCCACATATCCAGAGAATTCTTGTCCTAAGGTAAGTGGTGTAGCATCCATCCAATGTGTTCTACCTATTTTTATTATATCTTTAAAATCGTTCGATTTTTTTTGCAATGTATCGCGTAAATATTTTAAGGCAGGCAAAGTTTTATTTACTAATACTTGATAAGCTGCTATGTGCATAGCCGTTGGAAAAGTATCGTTCGAACTTTGCGATTTATTTACATCGTCATTAGGATGTAAGTATGTTTTGCCTTCGCCTAATTTATTTCCCATTAACACATGGGCACGATTAGCAATAACTTCGTTCAAATTCATATTGGTTTGCGTTCCACTACCGGTTTGCCAAACTACTAATGGAAAATGCTCATTGAGTTTTCCGGCTAATATTTCATCGCAAACCTGAACAATTAAGTTTTTTTTATCTTCGGGCAATTTGCCTAACTCATAATTGGTTATAGCTGCAGCTTTTTTAACAATAGCCATAGCATAAATAATTTCTATTGGCATTAAATCGCCACCAATTTTAAAATTATTAACCGAACGTTGGGTTTGAGCTCCCCAATATTTGTCATCTGGAACTTCAACGGTTCCCATGGTATCTTTTTCGATTCTCATATTTTTTTTTTTCAAAAATAATACAAATTTCAATACAATGACAAAAAACATGAATACTGTATTATAAAAATATATACCTTTGGAACGTTAAAAATTAAAACTGAATAAAAATGAATATTCCAGCAAATTTAAAGTACACCAAAGATCATGAATGGATCAGAAAAGAAGGTAACATTGGTTATGTAGGCGTTACCGATTTTGCTCAAAGTGAATTGGGCGATGTTGTTTTCGTTGAAATCGAAACCGTTGGTGAAACCTTATCAAAAGGTGATGCTTTTGGTACCATTGAAGCTGTTAAAACAGTTTCTGATTCGTATATGCCAGTTTCGGGAAAAGTAATTGAAAAAAATGAAAAACTCGATTCTAACCCCGATTTAATAAACAAAGATCCTTATGGTGAAGGTTGGATGATAAAAATTGAAATTACAAACGAATCAGAATACGATGAGTTGTTAACCCCTGAGCAATACAAAGCTCAATTAGGTTAATTTTTTTGTAATTTTAAAATATTTAAAGCCGCTTAAAGCGGCTTTAATTGTTTATTAATTCTGTATTCTTTCTTTTTTAGTCTAAAAATTTTTAACTTGCACACTCAAAATAATTCAATTTAGCATGATAAACATTGAATCGATTAGGGCAGATTTTCCGATATTACATCAAAAATCCTATCATAGAACTATTGTGTATCTCGATAATGCAGCCACAACTCAAAAACCGCAACAAGTAATTGATACCACAAGCGAATTTTACGCAAAATATAACAGCAACATACATCGCGGTGTTCATTTTTTAAGCGAAAAAATGACAGAAGCATACGAAAGTGCTCGCAAGACAGTAAAACAATTTATCAACGCTCAGCACAGCCATGAAGTTATTTTCACATCTGGAACAACCGAGTCTATTAATTTATTAGCATTTTCGTTTGGCGAAGCATTTATACACGAAGGTGATGAAATAGTTGTTTCAGCCATGGAACATCATAGCAACATTGTTCCTTGGCAAATGCTTTGCGAACGAAAAAATGCTAAACTAAAAGTTTTGCCATTAAAATTTAGTGGAGAGTTAAATTTGATTGCACTAAATTCTGTCATCAACGATAAAACAAAACTAATTGCCATCAGTCATATTTCTAACTCACTAGGTACCATTAACCCGATTAAAGAAATTATCGACTATGCCCATACCCGCAATATACCCGTTATGATTGATGGTGCACAGGGAATACAACATCAGATGGTTGATGTTCAGCAGTTAGATTGCGATTTTTATGTTTTTTCTGGACACAAAATATACGGTCCAACTGGCATTGGTGTTTTATATGGCAAAGAAAAATGGCTTGAAAAACTTCCTCCCTACAAAGGTGGTGGCGATATGATAAAAACCGTAACCTTCGAGAAAACGACTTACAACGACTTACCCTTTAAATTTGAAGCCGGAACTACCAACTTTATTGGCGCTGTGGGACTTGCTTCAGCATTAAAATATCTCGAAGATAAAAACAGAAACCACTTGCTTGCATACGAAGATGAACTTTATCAATATGCATTAAGTAAAATACAAGCCATCGAAGACATAAGAATTATTGGAACAGCCGAAAAACGTTCTAGTATTATTTCATTTTTATTAGGTAATATTCATCCCTTCGATTGTGGTATGATGCTCGATAAAATGGACATTGCTGTAAGAACCGGTAACCATTGCACTCAACCCTTAATGAAGTTTTTTGGCATTGACGGAACTGTAAGAGCCTCTTTTAGTTTTTATAATACAAAAGAAGAGGTTGATTATTTGGTAGAATCTTTAGAAAAAGTAAAAAAATTATTTGCCTAATGAAAACAATAGAAGAATTACAGCAAGAAATTGTAGAAGAGTTTGAAGCATTTAGCGACTGGATGGAAAAATATAACTACATCATAGAATTAGCCAAAACGTTACCTCCATTCAAAGAAGAATACAGAGCCAAAGAAAATCTTATTCAGGGTTGCCAATCGCAAGTTTGGTTAGGAGCTGAATACATAGACGGCAAATTATATTTTTATGCCGATAGCGATGCCATTATAACCAAAGGCATTATTGCATTGTTATTAAGAGTGTTATCAGGTCAAAGCCCCAACGATATTCTTAATACAGAGCTTTGGTTTGTAGAAAAAATTGGGCTTGCATCGCATTTATCGCCAACCCGTTCCAATGGCTTAACTTCTATGATTAAGCAAATAAAGATGTATGCACTGGCCTATAAAACAAAATATAATCTTTAAGCTATGGTTAATAAAGATGAGCTTTCTGCAAAAATTGTAGAAACCTTAAAAACTGTTTTTGACCCTGAAATACCCGTAAACATTTACGATCTGGGACTTATTTACGAAATTTTAATAGATGACGAAGCTAAGGTCGAAATTAAAATGACCCTTACTTCGCCTAATTGTCCGATGGTAGATGGCATGTTGCAGGAAATTTACGATAAAACTAAAGCCATTGAAGGGGTATCGTCGGTAATGCTCAATATAGTTTTTGATCCACCTTGGGATAAAAGCATGATGAGTGACGAAGCCCGCCTTGATCTGGGACTTATTTAAAAATGCACAAATTTTTATTTATACTTATTTTTTTACTGAACATTGCTTCTCAATCTGAAGCGAGTAAGGTTGTTTACGCAGTTCGATTTGATAAAAGTACCGACAGTATTTATGTAACGAATACCATCGATAGCCTAATTGTCGATTATTCGACTTATTTACCAGATAGTATAGGTGTGTTTTCCACCAATAAAATGATTCAATTTCAACCCATAGCAAAGGGGCGATATTTAATCAAAAACCTACAGCAAAAAGGGAGCTATGTTTTTTTTGCTACCCATACAAAATCAACCATAACAGAAATTACAGGTATTACCATTATTGTACGTTCTTCGTTATGGTGGCTTTGGACTCTTTTTAGCATTCTTGGGGGATTAGGAATGTTTCTTTTTGGTATCAATTTTATGAGCGATGGGTTTATTCGCCTTATGGGGCATCGACTTCATAAATTAATTCAGCGATTTTCGCGAAATGCCGTTACGTCTATCAATACAGGGGTTGTTTTGACTACTATTATGCAAAGTAGTTCAGCTGTAAGTATTTTTCTTGCCAAATTAGTTGACAATCAACTCATGTCATTTCGACAATCACTTGGAATTATTGTAGGTGCAGCATTAGGAACTACAGTAACTTTACAACTCATAGCGTTACAAATTAATTCCTATTCGTTATTCCTTATTGCTATTGGTTTTGTATTTTCATTTCTTACTAAGAAATCATTTTTGAAACGTTTAGGACAAATTTTTACAGGTTTAGGTTTATTATATTTGGGTTTGCAAATAATGTCGCAAGCAGCATTTTCAATAAAAACTGTTCCTGAAATATTACATTTTTTAGAACAGATGTCTAATCCGTTTTGGGCTGTTTTGGTTGGAATTTTATTTACTTCTATTACTCAAAGTGCAAGTGCTTTTATTGGAATACTTATCATGCTCGGTTCTCTTAATTTATTAACATTAGAAGCTTCGATAGCTTTATTTATTGGTTCCAATATTGGCACTTCAGTACCGGTTTTTTTGAATATTGCTAATATTTCAAACGAAGCAAAAGCAACAGCATATTTTCATTTAATTTATCGAATAATTGGGGCTTTGCTTTTTATGTTCTGGATTCCGACTTACACTCAATGGGTTGTTTCAATATCTACTTTTTTCTCTGAAAATGTTAGTTTACCCCACCTTATTGCCAATGCTCATACCATAATGTATATTAT